>JAMNYG010000022.1 GCA_023622945.1 Bacillota bacterium
TATTATGGCAAGAAGATTAATTGCTGTTCTGCTGATATTTCTGTTAGCCCTGTCAATTGCTGCATGCTCTATCCAGAAGAAGGATAAAGGTACTTCCGGTAGCAATCAGACAAGCACAACCGGCACTAATGCTTTAAAAGACGAGACAACTGACACGACTGGTGGAGACAAAGATACGTCTGAGCCAGCCGGGTCGGATCAATCCGGCAGCGCGGCCGATGAGAGCGGTGCAAAAGAAGCGATGGAAACCGGCCTGTCGATGGGTTACAGGACTGATATTGTTCTGGTCTATAAGGACAGCAAAGTAACTCGATCATGGGAAGATCACAGTATCCCCGAATCTCCCACATACATTATATCGTGCCGGTCATACAGTCCATACGAAGAGGTGGCAAAGTATTATAAGGATATCATTTCCGGACTAACGATATTACAAGTATATATTGATTCAGAGGATTCCTATCATGTCGATGCAGCCATAAATGATCAGGGTGAAGTAAGTGTCAGGGTAGATAAAGAGAGATATGAGGAGTACTCTGAAGGTGCGAAGTGTAATGTGACTTTAATGTACAGGAAGCCTAAAAAAGCTGAACTCCCGGAAGGATACAGGACTGACCTGTTGCCTGTCATGGAAGGAAGCAGACTGAAAACCAGCGCGGTACGCGATAAGGGCTACGATGGTATAGAATATACCGCTCAGTTTTTGACGACAAAGGGTTATGAGGAAGTGGTTGAATTTTATAAAGCAATAACCAAATCGCTGGATCAACACATAGAACCTGAAAGAAGCATTAGTCAAGGCACTGTAGATAAAGTTTGGATATACCTTGACATAGAAAAACTTCCGGAAGGGACCAAATATTCTGTAATGATGATAGATCGAAGCAAAGTTGGCCTTGATTAAAACGAAAATGCGAGTGTAAACACTTATATTACTGGCAGGCATGCTCATCCCTTGAAATTGTCTTATTTGCTTTGAAAGAGGTGGGTGTTCCTTTCCACGCTGTCTTACCACATGAAGCTCTTGTGTGAATATGGGCTGGTCAAGGGCAGAGAACAAGGTAAGATGAGGGATTTATGTCTGAGGTGCTGTAGGTAGGGAAGCCACGTAGTCAGTAACCGGCATATGAAGTAATTTATGAAAAGGAAGGATGCTAAATGAAACAGACGGACAGTGCCAAATTAAGATACAAAGTTATCTTATTCTTTATAACTACTATTTTACTTACTTGGCTTCTGTGGTTTCCTGCTTTCCTGATACAAAATCAAGGTATCCCTATGAGGTTCTCTTATAATTTTTTTATAACCGTCGGAACTTTTGTTCCATCTGTAGTAGGTTTTTCCTTTACACACAAATTCGGCGGAAAAGCTGAAGTATATTCATTATTTAAATCACTGCTAAATGTGCATATCGGTGTAAAATGGCTGCTGTTCATCTTTTTAGTCCTGCCAGTAGTATCGGCGGTTTCATGCCTTGTTTTTTATCTTTCAGCGGGCACCCTTCCACAGATGCAGTTTCCTCCTTGGTTCATTCCTATCGCTTTTGTGTATATACTTATTTTTATGGGGCCACTGGGTGAAGAAGCAGGATGGCGCGGATTTACGCTTAAGAAGATGCTGGGATATTTATCTCCATTGAAAGCCGCAGTTCTGCTTGGAATGATCTGGTCATTCTGGCATCTGCCCTTATTTTTCATAAAAGGAACAACACAAAATGCCTTGACTTCATTGGGCAGCATTCCTGCAATTTTGGGATATTTTCTATATACTGTTATGATCTCCGTTTTTATAACTTTACTTTATATTATGAGCAATGGCAGCGTGTTTGGTTGTATACTGCTTCATACAGTGGGAAACCTATCGCTTGGTATTGTTCCATTGATTTTTTCAAAAAATGGAGCGGTCATAATGCTTCTTACTCTTATGTAGTCATGCCTGAATGATCATCATACACAATATGATATAATATAAAGATGGAATAAACTTCTAACCTTTATGGAGGCTATGAGTTATGAATAAGTATTATTCATGCAGATCAAGACAAATTCTGATTGTCGGAAACGGGGCGGCAGGGATTTCGGCAGCAAAGTCAGCCAGAGATCAGGATCCAGAGGCAGAAATAATTATGTTTGGTAAAGATAATCGATTACCGTTCTATAGGCTTCGCCTGTGTGAATACATAGGTAAGAGTGTAAACTATAATGAGCTTAAAATCAGCAATGAGGAATGGTTTGAGAAAAACAGGATTCGTGTTGAGTTATCCTCAGAAGTAACAGCAATAGATGCCGTTGCCAGGAAAATCAGTGCAAATGGTAAAGAGTACAGCTATGATAGCCTGGTACTGGCTACTGGAAGCACCCCAATCATGCCTCCATTTAAGGGTAAGGAACTTTCGGGGATCCATACTATATGGACCATAGAAGATATTATTGAAATAAATAAGAGTCTTCAAAATGCCAAAAGAGCTGTTGTTATCGGAGGAGGGCTGCTTGGGTTAGAGGCTGCATACAAAATATCTGTAATGGGTGTTGACGTGTCTTTGATAGAAGGTATGCCGAGACTTCTGCCCAAACAAATGGATGAAGAAGGCTCAGAATTATTTAAAGAAAAGGTGCAGAGTCTGGGAATATCAATTTTCTGCGGTAAATCAGTAACAGGTTTTGACGGAGACAGTAATGGACATGTTACAAAAGTACAGATGGCTGATAACACGGCGCTTGAAGCTGATATTGTTATTGTAGCGGTTGGTGTTGCACCTAACAATGCTGTATTCCAGAACAGTGGCATAAGTATCACGCGATTTATAAATGTTAATGAGAAAATGGAGACAAACATCCAAGGTATATATGCAGCAGGAGATGTAGCGAGTGTCAACGGCAGATGGTTCGGCCAATGGTCGGTAGCTAACAGACAGGGGCATGTCGCCGGAACAAATGCCGCGGGAGGAAATGCCGTATATGAAACAACTGAAGTTCCCTATATACTTGCAACTATGGGAACAAGAGTAGTTTGTTATGGCGATACAGGTGTTATCCGGTCTGACAATTCAGATGAAACATATGAGACAGACCAAAGGATGGACATGGGACAATTTAGCTATTCCAAGCTTGTATTCCGTAATGGGTTATTTGTCGGATATATTCTTGTTGGTGAACCGGCTAAAGCTTTCAACAAACTCCAGCCACTGATAAATACCAATTCAAGTACAGAAACCATTAATAATATACTGTATAATTGATTAGGTACAGAGCGGGTCCGTACAGGATCACAGACATTAGTCCCATCAGTTCAAGCTAGGTCGAGTTGCCGGAATTGATGTCTGTGGGTCGCTCCTATAATTCAAATACCAATCCTGCAATCATAAAGGATTAAGTATCAGCGAGAAAATCATTCCGATAACAGAAAGGAGCGTCATCTTTCTGTCGTGCAATGTTTTTGATTGATGAGCAGTGAAAAGATTGCTACAATAAATCCAAACATCATGGGAAATGAAAGATAAGTCAAACTGATCATGCAAAAGTGCAAATGCTTTGAAAAAGTTCTTGCCAAATGACCGGGCACCTGTAAGATTTGCTTATTTATACTTTCCAACAGAAGGTGATAAATTCTATAATATAATAGATGGACTTTACCGTTGAATTTGCAGATTAATGGTTAACAGAGCTGCAATAAATTCTCAATCTATGAGATAAGGAGCGATGAATATGAATATTGTGCTGTTGGAACCCCTGGCAATACCCGAAGATAAGGTAAAAGTCCTTGCTGCAAAGCTTGAAGCTTCAGGGCATCAGTTTACATATTACAGCAGCAGGACTGAGGATAAAAGTGAGCTCATTTCAAGGGCTTCCGATGCTGACATTGTTATACTGTCCAATCTTCCCTTTCCGGGTGATGTGATAAATGCCTGCCCTAAACTCAAGATGATCTCAGTTGCTTTTACCGGTGTTGACCATATTGACATGAAAACATGCAGGGAAAGAGGTATTGTAGTCTGCAATGCGGCGGGTTATTCCACCCATTCGGTTGCAGAACTGACCTTTGGGCTGATAATATCACTCCTTCGCAAAGTAAAGCCCTGTGACACGGCAACAAGAGACGGCAGAACACGAGAAGGTCTTATAGGCAACGAGCTTTATGGCAAAACCCTAGGTATCATAGGAACCGGAGCAATCGGAATGAGGGTGGCTGAAATAGGAAAGGTCTTCGGATGCAGGCTTCTTGCATACAGCAGGACGCAGAAAGAAGAAGCAAAGGCTTTGGGAATGGAATACACAAGCCTCGACACATTATTGGCGCAAAGCGACATCGTGACTTTGCATACTCCCCTTACCGATGACACGAGGTTGCTGCTTAACAAAGAGCGTATCGGTTTGATGAAGCCTACGGCAATACTGATAAATACCGCACGCGGCCCCATTGTTGACAGCGTCGCTCTTGCCCGGGCATTGAAGGAAGGCAAGCTTGCAGGGGCGGGTATAGACGTATATGAAACCGAACCTCCTCTTTCCAAGGATCATCCCCTGCTTGACGCACCAAATGTTGTAGCCCTGCCTCACATCGGCTTTGCCACAAGGGAAGCTTTCGAAAGGAGAGCACAGATAGTTTTTGATAACATATTGCTCTGGCTGGAAGGAAAGCCGCAAAACGTTATGTGAGTATATGAGCAGCATTGGGTTATATGCATTTTTTCAGCCCAGGCGGCATTAATCAACACAGTCATTGTATTATGTTGATTTTTATTTAGCTGTTAAATCAGGTTGATTCTTTTGATGTTCATATAATATGTGCTAATATGTGCTTTAAGCTTATGTTATGATCACAAAAGTTCATGCAGTGATCAAAAGGGACGAGAAGTTTTCTCGTCCCTGATTTGCCTCACCTGTATCATGAACAGAGTCCAAACGCTATTTATAAATGCTCCCTGGAGGTGACGTGGCCTTACTCCCAGCGATTTTAGCCCTACTCTCCGATTATTTTCACAAGCACTCTTTTCGGCCTTTTGCCGTCAAATTCCCCGTAAAATATCTGTTCCCACGGGCCGAAGTCAAGTTTTCCGTTGGTTATGGCTGCCACCACTTCCCTGCCCATGATCTGCCGCTTAAGATGGGCATCTGCATTATCCTCAAATCCGTTATGCCTGTATTGGCTGTGGGGTTTCTCAGGTGCCAGCTTCTCAAGCCACACTTCAAAATCCTGATGCAGCCCCGGCTCATCATCATTTACAAATACGCTTGCCGTAATATGCATTGCATTTACAAGCACAAATCCTTCCTTGATTCCGCTTTCGTCTATGCATTCCTGGACCTTCCTGGTGATGTTGACATACCCTCTTCTTGAGGGAAGATTGAAAGTCAATTCTTTACGATAGGATTTCATCCGATATACACCTCTTTTCAATTCTTCATTGCCGCTTTTATTCTACACAGCCGCCAGCCTTTCAAGGATCTGGTTGCTTCTTTCAATAAATTTTTCCAGGGCTTCAGGTTCAAGCTGCCTGTGCCCCATAAGGGCAAGATCGTAAACCTGCAGGCAGATGAGCTTAACATCTTCCTTCCTGTCTTCGCAGTCCTTAATCTTCAGCAGCGACTGGATCAGGTTGTTGCTTTTGTTAAGCACAAGAGTCTGATCCTCGGGAAACATGGCACCGGCATCGGTCCCGCCAAACATCCTGCTCATATCCCGTATTCTCCTGGAATACTCCGAAAACAGGAGTACGGCGGAAACGGATGTATTCTTCAGGTTTTCCAGCTTTATTTTAAGCTTGTCATTATTGAGCATTTCCCTGAAAAGCTTCTCCATGCTCTCAAGCTGAGCTTTTTCGGTGGCTTCATCTGTTTTTGACGCTTCATCCTTAATCCCGTCCGACAGGTCAGAGTCCACTCTGCAGAACTTAACCGAGTTTTCCTTCATTTCAAGGAAAGTTATGAAATGGTTGTCTATCAGGGACGGAAGTATGACCGCGTCTATGTTGTTTTCCTTGAACAACTTAACATATTGGGCCTGCTGTTTTTCATCAGACACATAGTAAACCTTGTCTTTGTGCTTTTCCTTGTTTTTCTCAAGGTACTCCTTAAGGGTAACATATTCTCCGTTTATGGTCTTGAAAACCACAATATCCTTAACCCTGTCATAGAACTTTTCCTCCCGCATACAACCATATTTTACGAAAGGATGAATATCGTCCCAGTACCTGTTGTAGTTCTCCCTCTCGTTTTCATAAAGGGATATAAGCTTGTCCCCTACCTTTTTGGTGATATGGGCTGATAATTTCTTTACATAACCGTCATTTTGGAGGAAGCTCCTGGACACATTAAGAGGGAGGTCGGGGCAGTCTAAAACTCCTTTAAGAAGCAGCAAAAATTCAGGAATGATTTCCTTAATGTTATCCGCTACGAAAACCTGGTTGTAATAAAGCTTGATCTGGCCTTCCAAAGTATCAAACTCATGCTTAAGCTTGGGGAAATAGAGGATTCCTTTCAGGTTGAAAGGATACTCCACATCAAGATGGATCCAGAAAAGGGGATCGTTAAAATCATGGAATACCTTCTTATAGAATTCCTTGTACTCCTCTTCCGTGCAATCCTTTGGCTTTTTCAGCCAGAGAGGATTTGTATCATTGACAGGCTTTGACTGCTCTTCTTTCTCATCTTCCTTGCCGCTCTTTTTTGAAGCATCCTCAAGGTAAATCTCATATGGAAGGAAGGCAAAATACTTTTCCAGTATATTCCTCATGGTAAACTCGTCCAGGAATTCAAGGCTGTCATCCGCCACATAAAGGGTAACCGTAGTGCCCCTTTCGCTCCTGTCCGAATCATCCAGTTCATATCCGGTCCCGTCCTCGCTTATCCAGCGGACGGCCTTTGCTTCTTTCATATATGAAAGAGTGTCAATCTGCACCTTTTTCGATACCATGAAGGCGGAATAAAAGCCCAGACCGAAATGCCCTATGATTTGGCTTTCATCGGTTTTGTCCTTATACCTTTCAAAAAACTCCCTTGCTCCGGAAAAAGCAATCTGGTTTATATATTTTTTAACTTCTTCCTCGGTCATCCCTATTCCGTTATCTTCTATGCGTATGGTTTTGTCATCTTTATTTATGACGACCTTAATAACAAATTTTGTATCTTTATCTATATCAGCTTCGCCAATATCCACCAGCTTCTTCAGTTTGCTTATGGCATCAGCTGCGTTTGAAACCAATTCCCTGACAAAGATGTCCTTATCGGAATACAACCATTTTTTGATTATGGGGAAAATATTCTCGGTATGTATGGATACACTTCCTTTTTCGCGAGCCATCCATATTCCTCCTTTGCGAGATACTCACACTATAATATGATATATATCCTGAATTTACAATGTCAAGATATTTTGGCACTCAACAGGCGTGAGTGCTAACAATAAGTTTTCAATTTTTCATCCTTCAGCTGACTTTGCTC
>JAMNYG010000199.1 GCA_023622945.1 Bacillota bacterium
AAATCATCTTTTCATTATGGCCTTTTGTAACGATTTTTGGTCCGGATTCAGGATATGTTTATTCCAGTGAGGAAAAGTACTCCCTCACAATATCCTTCATCCCGGGCGGTATGGCGCTGTTGCTTATCCTGGTCATGGCTTCCTGCTTATATTCTCCCAACACGCTTTCATAGGGTACCGCCCCTCCCTTATCAACGGGCACTCCTTCCACCTGGGACCATTGGCTGTGCCCGGAGCTTCCCTTGGAACCTTTGACATAAGATGGGTCTCCATCCCCTCCAAGCCTTGAAGGCACGTAAATGCTTTCATATTCTTTTACCTGCTTATCACCGGGATTTCTGCTTCCTCCTCCTGATTCATTACCGGAGTAGCCTCCATCCCCATTGGAAGATGTATTTCCGGCACCTCCACCGCCTGAACCGCTGCCCTGGCCATTACCCTGGCCGGTTCCTCCCTGGCTTTGGCCACTTCCGTTCTGGCCCTGAGCTCCTTGCCCGCCTCCGTTCTGGTTCTGGCTTCCCTGGCCGCCGGCCTGTCCCTGGTTGCCCTGGTTGTTACCCTGGCCTTGTCCCTGGCCCTGACCGTCACCTTGGCCTTGTCCCTGGCCCTGGCCTTGGCCATCAGGCTGGCTCTCATTTCCCTGGCCACTGCTCTGCTCGCCCTGGGTGCTCCCCTGAGCATGTAGAGAGCCCTGGCCTGTGGTTCTGCTTATTTGCATCCTGGCCTCATTTATAGATGCAATCATATCATCAATGGCCTTATCATCCTGCCCTGCTGAGCTTCCGGAACCATCCAGATCACTCATTAGATCTTCAAAAGCGCTGATCAGGTTGGAAACGCCTGAGCCTATCGAATCAGGATTGCCCGAGCCTGCTGCTTCTGCCAGTTTGGCAAGGCTCTGCGCAAGTTCATTGTTGCCTGGCACAGCACCTGCCGCCTTCTTCAGGCTCTCTTCAACCTGTTTCCTTTCATCTGCATCCAAAGTCTCCAGCTGTTGCTTCAGCTGTTCCAGTTTTTGCTTTATATCCTCCAGGTTCCCTTCCTTGACGGACTGTCCAAGCCTGTTTGTCAGGGGGTTTTCCATAAGGCTTTCCCCTAATTTGCTCAGTTCGGCAAGCCTGTTTTCGCTTTTCAGGCTTTCAAGCTCATGCCTTGCCTTTGACAGGGCTTTTATGGCTTTCTCCTCGTCATAGGTTCCTTTCAGTTCCTTTAAAAGCTCATCTATTTTTCTGTTCATTTCCTCAAGCTTCTGAGGAGAAATATCCGATTTCTTGCTGAGCTCTTCCCTTTGCCTGCTGATCTCTTCAATCTGCTGGTTCTTTTCCTTTATAAAGGCTTCCGTCCTGGAGGCTCTTTGCCTTGAAACCGACGGAATCAGCAGTGACAGTACCACTAAAACAAGGAGTAAAGCACCTGCAATATATTGAAACTTTGGGATGTTTATTTTATAGAGGGACTTAAAATCAACCTGTGAAACTGCCTTTAATGCATCCTGTCTCTGGGCCCTCGCCAGGGGATCATCACTTTCCCTTAATTCGTAGGATGTAATCAGCCTTTCCTTAAGTCCCATGGAATCAGCAATTCTTATAGTCTTCAAAATATCAGGCCTTAGAAATAAGGACACTGCCAATGAAATCACCGGCAATGCGCAATAAACCGAAAGAATTATATAGCCCAGAAACGGTACAGGCAAAAAAAGCGATACCGCTGACACGGCAAGGGACGCTGCGCCTGCAGCAACTATGCCCCACGCCGTCAGATAAAGCATTCGGTTTACATGTATCCTGTTTTTTAAAGGCTTCAAAGCCCTTGAAATATCACGTACAACATTATCATTCATATCATCCACAGCCTATCCTGGTTTATTTCCTTCATAGCCTGCCCCGCTTTTTGAGCAGCGGCTTTTTAACAATCCTGATTCTCCATGATGCAAGAAGTATAAATACCATTGCCGCCAATGTATTGAAAATCATGTTTGCCGCCCATGGTTTAATGTTAACCATTCCTGAACCCTGAGCCATTCCGATTCTCCTGATGCCAAAGAATATATCCAGCAATATGAATCCCATATCCGAGTTTTCAAGCATCATGCTGAAAGCATATATGGGATTTGGAGTCAGAAACAGCATTACTTCGCCGTAAGTGAACTGAGTGCCGTAAAGGGAGTGGCGGAATACATAGTACATAGCCATAAATACAAACGTTCCCACCGACAGTGCGCCCAGTGTCAGATAACTCATTATTATGGCCACGGTGCTTCTTCTGAATACCGTAGAATAAAATATTCCCATGCTGGCAACGAACAGGGCTGTGACCAGATAAAACGCCATAAGAAGCAGAAGATCCCTGAGCCTTATACCGCCAAAAAGGAAAACCGTACCCATTATGGGGAGGGACGCAGTTATCAGAAGCATGGCATGGGCCACCGTAGCAGACATTTTCCCGAGCACTATGGACAGGGGATGGAAATTGGTGCACAGAAGCAAATCAAGGGTCTGTCGCTCCCTTTCTCCACTGACGGCTCCTCCTGTCATTGGTGGTATTATGAACATAAGCAAACAGAACTGCAGAATGGCCAGGACATTGTAAGCGCTTAAGGCTACTCTCGGGTTAAAGGACGGGGCATAATACCTGGATAAGTAGTTGTTGGACACAAAAACCATCCACACCACCAGCCCAAGAAAACCAAGATACGAAGTTATCAGGGCAGGGGCCTTCCACCCTCTCATTTTAACCTTCAGTTCCTTTTCCATGACGGGATTAATCCTCATTTGCAGCCACACCTCCGGTTACGTGCATAAAAATGGATTCCAGGTTTCCTTCAACCTCTGAAAAAGATATAACGGGGATATCGTTCTTTACCATCCCTCTCAGTATGCGGACCAGAGTATCAGGGTTGCCGTCATAGTCAGCTTCTATATAGTCGCTTGATGCCGAAACATTATCCAGTTCAGGCTGCTCCTGAAGAAACCTTAATGCGGGTTCAATATCCCCTTGTACCTTAATCCTTATGGTCCTGTTTCTTGATATTTTCCTCATTATTTCTTCCACCGTTCCGCTTATAACCATTCTGCCCTTTTCTATTATGCCTATGGAATTGCATATTTCGGAAAGCTCAGGCAGTATGTGGGAGCTTATCAGGATGGTCTTTCCCATACTGCGAAGTTCCTTCAGGATTTCCTTCATTTCGACCCTGGCTCTTGGATCAAGCCCTGAAGCAGGTTCATCCAATATCAGAAACTTCGGGTCATGTATAAGGCTCCTTGCAAGGCACAACCTCTGCTTCATGCCGCGGGAAAGGGTATCCACGTAAGCATCCCTTTTATCTGACAGGTCTACAAGTTCCAGCAGCTCATCGGTTATTTTCCTTGCGCGGGATTTTTCAATGCCGTAAACACCTGCATAAAAATCCATGTACTCGCTGACCTTCAAATCATCGTATACCCCGAAGAAGTCGGGCATATATCCTATTTTGCTTTTAACACCTCTCGGGTTTGCCGAAATGTCAATGCCATCAACCATAACCCTGCCTGACGTGGGTTTCAGCAGGCCGGCAATTATTTTGATAGTGGTGGTTTTACCTGCGCCGTTAGGCCCCACAAATCCGTATATATGTCCTTCATCTATATGAAAAGACAACCCGTCCAGCGCTTTGAACTTTCCATACTTTTTGACAAGGTTTTCAACCGTAAGCATTATTCTGCCACCCCCCTGATCTCTATTTCAGGCGGAGAAACCAACTCAACATATCTCGAGGTTCTGTCAAGGGTAACATTTGCCTTTACCCTGATCTCACCGTTTACAATATAGGCGTCCGGATTGCTGTCTGAGGCGAAATCCTTTTCGGTTTCCTCCCATTCCTGGGTAACATTATTGAAAATATAGTACTTATATTTACCGCTGTTCTGCTGAGCCTGGCTCTGCCCCAGGGTCCCGCTTCCTGAATAATATGCAGAGAAAGGAGACCAGTTTATCCTGAAATATTCCGCTTTCACACCTTCAGGCAGCATGAATACGAATTCTATATCCCCGTCGTCGTGTATGCTTATACTTCCATCCATCGGATTCTCATAATAAGCTCCCCTGTTATCCGGCAGTACAGGCCTTATTATCCCTGCTGGCATATCCACATTGCTTCCGCTCCTGAAACTCAATGCGGCGTTTGAATATATGAGATTAGTGTTGAATTGCTCCGGTTTCTTCTGGTTTACCGTTAATTCATATCCCAGATCATCATAGTTTAAGGCAAAAAAGTGTATATTGATGCTCCCTAGGCCGCCGGAATATATGGCTTCATAAGCGCTTCTGAAGATATTTCTCTTTCTCATGTTTTCCTTCAGGTCATCTGACTGGTTTCCCTGTTGTACTCCATAGCTGCTCTGGGGATATTTTGCATCAAGAAAATCGTTAAACCTTTTTATGCTGTCAGCACCGGTAAGATCTACCCTGATTGATTTGCTCTCACCTGCAGGAATATTCCCTATGCTTGCAAAGTTGTTTCCTATGGCGATAAAGGCGTCATACATGTCAAGTCCGGTTGTATTTGTTATAACCGCCTCAAACTTTCCGTCCCTGATTGAAACTTCATTCATGAAATTCCCCTGGAAAGGTCTCTGCTGAGAAGCCGTTGCATATGCCGGCTCCCACATCCTTGCGTCATACAGCTCAAAAACAGCCGGATCAGAGTCTGTAAACTTGCTCACCACCCTGCCATTCCGATTCTCGTCTGAATATCCCATGCCCGGGTATGCACCGTAGTAATGCTGAGTGTAGCTAAACTCCACGCCAAGATCTTTGGCATACTGGACATTCATGTTACCCCGCCTGTTGTTGAACAGCCCCATCAAAGTGCTGATATCCAGGTTGCCTGAAGACTGGTTTACATTAATCACTGAGAAATTGTTAATTACCGCCGTGGTGTACCTCGTTTTATATCCCACAATGTAAATCAGCATCATAAACACAAGTGAAGCAACGGGAACCACAACCCAGTTCCAGTCTCTTTTGTCCTTCCACTTCAGGATGAAGTAGATCACCGGGCCTACCAGAAGCACATATATACAGATGATTACAAGCAGCATTGTAAATGGTGGTGTCTTTGTCTCCGGAACATCCGACATGAGGTGCTGAAATCTTGAAGCCTGCAGCGTTGTCTGGGACTTTGCCCCCGGTCCCTGCCCCAAACCGGTGCCGCTCCAGGCAGAAGCGGAGTTTATAATCTTTGCCCACATGTCCCGAAATCCGTCCCAGCCGGCTATGGGCTCAAGTGATGAGTCAAATGCGAGTATTATTATGGTCCCATTATCCTTTTTGTATGAAACGGCCAGGGGAATGTTTCCTTCCTCAAGCATCACCCTTCCGTCTCCTATGTCACCGACAGCCACCTCAAGGCTTCCTTCAGGAGGAGCTTTTTCGGTAAAAGTCCCGAGACTTCCGGCGCTTTCAAGCTTTTCCGTTCCTTCTATGCTGAAGGGCTTTAATGAATCCTTAAGCCGTGCATATGAATTCTTCCAATTGGTACCGGTACCTATAACAAGGGTATTGCCATCAGATACCCACTTTTCAATTGCATCTGCCTGGCTTTCATTCAGAAGAGAAACATCCACATTGTCGATTATGATTACGTCAAAACCATCAAGGGCTTCCTTCCTGTCCGGAAAAGACATACTGTCAAGGAAAACAATCTCTGCAGTAAGGCTGCCACCCACCATTTCCTTTATGATTACTCCGGGAGAACCTGAAATTGATATCTTTGTGTAATATTTATTAAGCAAGTCATCAGAAACGGCTTTATCAAGCTGAATCCCGTTAAGAGCCCTGAAAGGTTCAGGATCATCGGTCAACACTCCTATTACCGGTGTTTCCGGGGAAACCATATTCTTAAACTGGTATTCCCGTGACTTAATGATTTTGCCGTTGCTTACAAGCCTTATCTCGGCTTTTCTGTTGGCGGTATAGACAGGAACATACATAACAATCTCCTTGCTTGAACCCTCAGGCAGATTGACAGGTGCAGCATAAGCCACCCTGCTGTCTGAGTCGGCATTTACTATCACCTGAAGCTCTCCGGAGATTTCCTGCCCCTGGTTGAACAGCACAACCTTAAAAGGAACATGGTATCCAACCCTTACTGTATCATCATAACCCGCGCTGACTTCCATCCCGATGTTTGCCTCATCAGGAGCTGCAAAAGTCCCCTGGGGGAAGGATATAAAGGCAGCAAGCACTGCCAGAAGCAGGCAAAACACCGCTATGCATTTATCACTCATGGCTTTAACAGCCCTTCCCAAGGCTTTAGCAGCCGTTTTTCCGTGAAAACTATGGAGCATAAAACCACCTCAAAGCGTAAATTAGGACCGAACATTAAACTGCCTTTAAAATAAAAACTGAACCTGCAACTGCCTTAATAATCCTGATTTATCCTTAAATGGCCTGAAAAATCAGGCCTTAAACCTAAACTGCCTTAAATATTGGACTTATAAAGCCAATAAATTGTACGAAACAAAGTACACACAACCAGGAATCGTCCCCACTTTCATCTTTGTCCCCTTTTAGGACGCAAAAAGTGAAGAAACATCCCCGTATTAAGCACAAAAAGTGAAGAAACGTCCTCGTATTAAGTATACGGGAATTTTGAACTCTTGTCTGCAAAGCGTTGCTAAATTCATCCTGGGAAAAATTACCAGTATTGACTCATGGGACAAAAGTGCAAAAAGTGAAGAAGTGTCCCCCTGAAACAATAAGTGAAGAAGTGTCCTCCTGAAAAAAAGAAGTATCCCTCGCAGGAAGCCAGGAAAGAGTGCAAAAAGTAAATGATTGCCCCTGAAAAATGTGGAAAAGTGTTAAGAGTAAAGGAATGTCCCCAGGAAGATCTGGGGAAAAAGTGTAAAAGTGAAGAAATGCCAATTAAAAAAGTGAAAAAACGTCCCGGAACGTTTCTCCACTTTCTACTTTAAAAAACAAAAAGTGAAGAAACGTCCCCCTCCCAAAAGATGCCCCTCTGTCTATACAGCCTCAAGGAAACTGTACTGTGCGGTATAGAGTCTCCAGTAGGCTCCCTTTTTCGCCATAAGCTCTTCGTGGGTGCCTTGTTCAAGAATTGTTCCGTCATCTATATACATTATCCTTGTTGCGTTCTTTATGGTGGAAAGCCTGTGGGCGATTATAAAAGAGGTCCTTCCCTTAAGCAGCCTTTCCAGTCCTTCCTGCAATGCCTGTTCGGTCTTGGTGTCTATGCTTGAGGTGGCCTCGTCCAGTATGAGAATCTTTGGGTCGGCAAGAAGGGCCCTGGCAAATGATATAAGCTGCCTCTGCCCCACCGAAAGCCTTGAGCCCCTTTCATTCACCTGGGTGTAATAACCGTCTTCCATGGCCATGATAAAGTCATGAGCCTTAACAGCCTTTGCGGCTTCTATGACCTCCTCATCGGTTGAGTCAAGCTTACTGTATCTGATGTTGTCCATTATTGTCCCGGAGAATATGAACGTATCCTGGAGCATGACTCCCATTTGTTTTCTGAGGGAATGAAGGGTGACATTCTTTATGTCAATTCCGTCAATGAGCACCTGTCCGCTGTCCAGGTCGTAGAACCTGCTTATGAGGTTTACTATTGTAGTCTTGCCTGCGCCTGTAGGTCCCACGAGGGCAATGGTGTCTCCGGGATTTACCTTGAAGCTTACATCTTTCAGTATGGGATGTCCCTCTTCATAACTGAAATTCACATTGCGAAATTCCACGCTGCCCTTTATTTCAGGCATTTCTATGGCTCCCGGGACATCGTCAACCAAAGGTTTTTCATCGATTGTTTCAAATATTCTTTCAAGATATGCAGAAGCATTTACAAGCTGGTTATACAGGTTACCCAAATTGGTTATTGGTTCCCA
Source organism: Bacillota bacterium (assembly GCA_023622945.1). GTDB lineage: Bacteria > Bacillota > Clostridia > Acetivibrionales > JAMNYG01 > JAMNYG01. Next base: position 7,884 of record JAMNYG010000199.1, read on the forward strand.
GAACCTCCCTATGTATCCCTGGAACGCAATGAGCACACCTACGCTCACTCCTGATGCTTCGTCGCTAATCCACCTGATTCCCAAAAGAAATACCAGGATAACGCTCATCATGGAAATATTGTCTATTGCAGGCGAAAGCAGGAAGGATATCCTTGAGGCTCTTAAGGATGCCTCCTTTACTTCATTTCCCAGTCTTCTGAATATATTGAGATTTTCTTCCTCCCTGGTGAAGGATTGGGTAACCCTTATGCCGGCTATGCTTTCATGCAAGTATGCATTAAGGTTTGACTGTTTGCGGCTCAAAGCCTGCCAGGCCTTGCGCTGTGCATTTTTTATTGAAAATATGGCCAGCATGAGGAGTGGAAGCCCCAACAGGCAAAGCATGGTAAGCTTTACGTTCAGGTAAAGCATAAAGGCGATAATGGCGACCAACACAAAAGCGTCAATGATCAGGTTGATTATGCCGTTGGAAAGCAGGTCGCTGAGGGCGTTTACATAGTTTACCACCCTGACCAGTATCTTGCCGTGGGGCCTGCTGTCGTAATAATGGAAGGGAAGTTTCTGCAGGTGCACAAAAATATCCTTCCTTATGTTGTATATGACGCTCTGGCCGAGATCGGTCATGATCCTGATCCTGAACTTGCTGCATACTGCGTTTATGAATATGGTAATCAGAAATAGCACCGCCAGGATAATTACACCCCTGATGTTACCCTGCGGTATCTCCCTGTCTATGGCTGTCTTTATTATAAACGGTCCGAAAAGAGCCGCTAAACTTGCCACAACCATCAGCAGCAGCGTAAGGGCCAGTTTTTTCTTATACGGTTTGACGTAGCTTAAAACCCTGCGGAGCTGGGCAGCATTAAACGTCCTTTGAAGATCTTCATCTATGTCGTATTTATTTCTTGCCATTTATCCCACCTCCAGTGAGCGTATTTTTTCAAAATCGCCGTACTGACTGTTGAAAACGCTGTAATAGTAGCCTTGTCTTTCTATCAGTTCGTCATGATTTCCCATCTCAACTATCCTTCCGTCAATCAATACGAGAATCAGATCGGCATTCTTAACAGACGAAATCCTGTGGGCTATGATGAAAGTGGTCTTTTCCCGTGAAGCATATTTGAGGGATTCCTGGATCCTGCGCTCGGTTTCAATGTCTACGCTTGAGGTGGTGTCATCGAGTATAAGTATGGCAGGATCTTTAAGCAACGCCCTGGCAAGGGCAATTCTCTGCCTCTGTCCTCCTGACAGTCCCACTCCACGCTCCCCGATGATGGTATCGTAACCTTCAGGCATCTCCATTATAAAATCATGCGCTCCTGCAACCTTGGCGGCTTCTATCACCTTCTCCATAGGGGCATCCGGAACGCCGTATGCAATATTGCCTTCTATGGTGTCGGAGAAAAGGAATATATCCTGCATTGCCATTGCGATTCCGCTTCTTAAGGATTTTATGTCATATTTTTTCACATTGATGCCGTCTACAAGGACCTCTCCTTCGGTACAGTCGTAGAACCTGCTGATAAGGTTAACCAGGGTCGATTTTCCTGAACCGGTAGGACCAATTATACCTACCGTCTGGCCCGGTTTGACTTTAAAACTAATATCCCTGAGTATTTCCTCATCCCTGTACCTGAAGGACACATTTCTGAACTCAACCGAACCTTCAAGCCTGGGTTTGATTACCGGCAACTCCGGGTTTTTTATGCGTGGCTGTTCGTTCAGAACCAGCATTATTTTTTCCGCAGAAGCCGCAAACCTCTGCATGTCGTTTATCAGCCACCCTGCCATGCGCATGGGGCCGTTGAAAGTCCATATAAAGCCATTGAAAGTTATAAGTTCTCCTAAAGTTATATCTCCTCTGATTACCAGTATGCCTCCCAGAAGTATTACAGTAACCGACAATGTTCCTGCCATGGAATCCAGCACCGGAAGGTATTTCTCCCATATGCGTGCAACATCCTTGTTTCTTTGCCTGAAGTTTTCGTTTTCCTTTAGAAACTTTTCTATTTCATAATCTTCCTTGGCAAAAGCTTTTACAACCCTGTTTCCGCTGATGTTTTCCTGTACCATGGAATTGAGCCTGGAAAACTGCTCCCTTATGGCTGCAAAAGCAGGTTTAACCGACCTTGAAAGCTTAATGGTGAAATAGCAGATAAACGGTGAAATGGAAAGCAGGGCCAGGGTCAGTTTGAAATTCAGCCTGAACAGCACTACCATGCCCACCGTAAATGAAAGGATATTGAAAAATGTGGAATACATTACAAATGCCACAAAATGCCTTACAGCTTCAAGGTCTCCGGTCATCCTTGACATCAGGTCTCCCGTCTTGTTGCGGTCAAAGAAGGCAAAGTCCATCTTCTGCAGGCTGGAATATATGCTTTCCCTTATATTGAACAAAACGTTCTGGGAAACATACTCAAAAATCATCTGGAAGGAGTACCTGATAACGGCTCTCAGCATTGTGGTCCCTGCGATGATCGCCAATAGCTTAAACAAAAGATCCGTATTGCCTCCCAATATGACATCATCTACTATGCGTCCCTGGACAAAGGGGTTGATCATATTAAGGAGGGAAACGGATGAAGCAAGGAAAAAGCCCAAAAACATCAGGTACTTGTATTTACTCACATACCGCCATACCCATCTAAAGACTCTCATAATATCCTCCTGTCCAAACATGGCTCAAGCTTTCCATGAACCAGGGTTTCAGCCCATGGAAAGCTTACTTCTCCCGTAAAAAAATATGCACAGTTTTTATGTCGGTTTTTCAGTACAGTTTTTAAATACAGTTTTAAGCAGATTTTTCGTACGGTTTTCAACTATGGTTTTAATGTTTTTTTACTTCCTTTTTGTTAAAGTTTTTTATAATTATAACATTATGATGCAATATCACGGAAAACGGAATGTATTTTTTTAATATATTGATGTATATTCTTATAAAGAAGAATAAGGTAATTACCCCCCTTTCCCCTTAGACCAAAAAATTCCGGTTAATTGACATAAATGATTTGAATAATATAATATTTATATGTATTACCGGGGTCGAGGTGATAAACATTGTGCAACATAGGAATATCCCCTGACAGTTTTAATCCCAGGGTTCTGTATATTATGAAACAAAAGTACAATCATGAAAGCCAGCTCCATTATCACGCCCATGATTTTGTTACCATGATCTATATACTTTCCGGATCATGCACGTACAAAATAGACGGAACACTCTACAAGGTTAAGAAAGGTGATATGATTGTCTGCAATCCGGGAGTATATCACGGAAAATTTATCTCCCCCGATGAAGAAGTTACCGAATTCCATTTGGGATTTTCAAACTTTTATGTAAAAAACGTCCCCAAAGACATTCTCACTGGTGAGAACGGAACTCCCGTCCACAACCTCTCCGGGCATGAACCCGAATTAATAAAATGTTGCAACGAGATACTCCTTGAGCAGGAAAAAGGCGGACCGGGCTGCGACCTTATGCTTAAAGCCCTGGCCATGAAATTCATAGTTATTTTCCTGAAGTCAATACACAACAGCGACAAGTGGTCAAGGCGCAACCTTTTTAATCTCGAGAACTATGATAAGGCAAGCCTGGTAAATGCAATCATATCGTATATAAATGAAAACTACATGGAAGATATATCCCTGGAGAAAATCTCCAGGAACATGTATTTAAGCCCGGTGTATATATCAAAGGTGTTCAAGGATGAAACCGGGGAGTCCCCAATCAATTACCTTATAAAGACGCGCCTTGACAAGGCAAGGGATTTGCTTGAACAGGGAAACATGACCATCAAGGAAATAGCCAAAAATGTAGGCTACAATGATGCTTACCATTTCAGCAAGCTGTTTAAGAAGTATTACGGCTATCCTCCTTCCAAGCACAATGCCATGTGATGCTGCGAAAGTACAGACAGGTACTGTTCTCAAAGCCAAGGTACGGGGACACTTTACGCCTTAACCCAGCCGCAAAGATGGTTTTCAATCAGGTCTATAACCTTGAAGAGAATGTAGCCCAGAAGGCTCATACCCAGGATACCGCTGAACATTTCAGTATAATTGACCATGGACCAGCTGTTCGTGATGAAATATCCTATTCCGTAAGTGGTTGCAAAGTTTTCACCGTAGAACAGCACGGCAATGCTGGTGCCAACGCTGATCCTCACAGCAGTGATTATTTTTGGCAGCACGGCAGGTATTACCAGGTGCCTGTATAGCTGCGGCCTGTTCATCCCCAGGGATTTTGCTGAATAAAACAGCTCCTTTGTCAGCTCTTTGACGGCATCTCTGGAAGTGACAATAATCTGAAACAGTATTATGGACATGATCATTATTACCTTGGAAAGATTCCCAAGTCCGAACAGTATCATAAACAACGGAACAAATGCAACCTTCGGGATGGGATAAAGTATGTATATGACCGGTGAAACCAGCCTGTCAATCTTCCTGTTCATGCCAATCAGGAGACCTGCCGACACCCCGGCTACAACCGAAAACGCAACAGCTGCCGTTATCCTTCCCAGGCTTGCCAAAAGGTGGAGAAGCAGAGTGCGTGGAAAAATCCTGACAAAATTGACAAAGGTCTCATGGGGACTGGGAATAAAGGCTGAGCGGACGGTAAAATGCAGGGCATACCACAGTAAAACCACCATGAGAACACCGTATAATGTCCTGCTGGATTGAATTCTCTTTATGTAATTCACCTTTCTTCACCACCGTCAAGCCATTTTCTCACTTCAATGCAGGCCCTGTAGAACTCTTCCTTTCTACGAAGGCTCATATCTCCAAAGTATGGATTGTCAAGAACGTGCTTGATACATGCCTTACCCATGACCACTATCTTTTTGCCTAAGAAGACCGCCTCTTCAATGTTGTGGGTGACCAGCACCATTGTCATGGGAAAGCTCTTGTAAATTTCAAGAACCAGGTCCTGTATGTGTTCCCTGGTGATTGCATCAAGAGCCGAGGAAGGCTCATCCATCAACAGGAGGTCAGGCTGCATCGCCAAAGCCCTCCCGATGGCCACCCTTTGCTTCTGCCCTCCGCTGAGCTGAGAAGGGTATTTATCCTTTAAATGCTCCAATCCCAGCACCCCAAGTATATGGTGGGTGCGCTGCTTTATGAAGTCCTTTGAATATTTTCTTACCTGAAGCCCCAGGGCAACATTGTTCCATACGGTTTTCCACGGCAGCAGTCCATAGTCCTGGAAAACTATTGCTGTACCCTGCCTGACTCCTTTTTGCTCAGTTCCGTCAATGATAACTTTTCCGCTTCCTGGTGTCACCAGCCCGGCCAGAACATACAGCAGCGTTGTCTTTCCGCATCCTGACGGGCCGATTACGGCACAGGTGGAATACTTTTCAATGCTCAGGTTAATGTCATCCAGGGCTTTTTCTTTCCCGTAAAAAACACTGAGTCCTCTAATATCGATCATGGGTTGATGAATTTCCTTTCAACCATGTTTTCGTACTTTACGGTAATCTTGATTCCCTGGACCTTTTCAATCCAATCTACTACCTCCTGCATGTATTCCTCATCCGGAAGCCTGGTCTTGTGGTACTGGGGCAGGATCATCAAGTCCCTTACCTTGGGATCAAGTTTCAGGCCTTCAATAAGTATGTCCCTTGCGAGACCCTCATCCTTTTGAATGTCTTCAACCGCCTTGTTAAAAGCTTCGTGGAAAAGAGCTATGGCTTTCTCCTTTTTTCTGAGAGCCTCTTCTGTAAATACCATTGCCTCAGGCATGAATTCATCCTTGTTCTCATACACCCTTTTTTCGAGTCCGCTTAGCTGTCCCATGGAAGCCACAGGCTCGGGGAGACTTGCCATATCCACTTTTCCGGCCTTTATCATTTCCAGTCTTGC
>JAMNYG010000176.1 GCA_023622945.1 Bacillota bacterium
GGAGTTTAAGCCCAATGAAAACATAACCCAGAAGGATTTCTTCCTGCTGTTCTCCAAAGCCCTGGGAGATTACTGGTACGATCCTTCATTGCCGGAGGATGAGGAGGTTGAACGCCTGTACAGTTACCTTATAAGGCAGGGAATAGTTAAGGCAGAGGAAAAGGATCCTGATGCAGATGTTTCCAGGGAAGATGCCGTGAAGTTTATCATACGCGCCCTGAAATATGACAAGGTGGCTGACATAAAGGGAATATTTGTTTGCGACTTCAACGATGCAGATGCCATAAACCCTGATCTTATAGGTTACGTGGCAATAGCTTCCGGACTCAGGATAATATCCGGGGATGTAAACGGCAACTTCAATCCGCAGAAGCTCCTAACCCGCGGACAAACAGCCGCCCTGATATACAACTACCTGCAGAAATAAAGTGTTTTGCAGAAAACGCAAAGGCTTTATTTAAAATAATCACTTAATAAAAGAGGCTGCCTGAAAAAGCAGCCTCTTTTTCCTCCTTATTGCTCTCTTTATTGCCTTGTTTTGTTGCTTTATTCTGTTACTCCAATTCTCTGTTCTGTTGTCCTGTTTTGTTGCCCTGTTTGTTGTTCTGTTCCATTGCCCTGTTCTGTTGCCCCGATTGCTCCATGCCGTTACACTAATCGTCCTGTCCCAGTTTATCTTGCATATTGACTTTTTTATCCTTTCTTGCTATGTTGCCGGGGTCCCCAAGGCTTTCATACTGAGCTTTCTGGGACTTTGCCTCCCTGGGCTTCGGCTTTCCTTTAGGTTTGTACAGCTCGGTGGCAAATTCTTGTTTTGCAAAGTCCTGCTTGTTTCTGTATATGTCTTTTGTCATGGTCAAACACTCCATATTATTATTGTTACATGTGGCATATAACATACTGCAAATCATATTGCGCAGTTTATTGCATAGCATTCTGCAGAGTATAATGCATTTACCATATGGTTAATGCAACAGCTGTTGCAATGATCATTGTAATAGTTATTGTGTCGCAAAGGATGGCTGCTTATTCTTGCCGTATTTTGTCGTCAGGTACAAATTACAATTGTATTATGTAACTTTTTTGAGTATAATTAATTTGAAACTTAAATATAAAATACAATGGATCTGTGAACGGAAGAAAATCATACCGATCATACAAGATGAACCTCTTTGGATTTGTATCAGTTCTCGTCCAATAAGAGTTTTCATTCTGTCACGTGCCGCGGTACGTGATCCTTTCTGGAACAGGGCGTGGCTTGCACGCATCAACGGAAACCTTAGGGGGTCGGGTTTCTGTAAGCTGGCTGTAATAAGGTGTTTTCTTCCTCACAGGTCCTTTATACATAGGACGGGTGGAGAAAGAGAGATGACTAGCTTTTCCAGGAAATTTGCCTTGTTTTTTACAATGATTTTATCCATATCCCTGATTTTTTCAGCATGCGTTGTGGGAGAAAGACCCGGGGGATACGGGCCGGAAAATTCACCGGAAACTACCCAGGCGCAATCACCGGGCCCTGCTGCGGAGCCTTCCGTTGAACCTACCCCGGAGCCTTCAGATGAACAGGATGATTCAGGTGATCCTGACGCTCAGCCGGTGCAGTCTCCGTCTCCTGCACCCAGGATAGACCTTGAGAAAATAAGGCCAAACGAGAGCGGCAAGATAATGGTTGTGATGTTCCACAACTTCATTGAGGAATACAAGTCGGGAGACAAGGAATATACAACTACCTTTGATGCCTTCAGGGAGCTGTTGCAGACCCTTTATGACATGAATTACAGGCTGATCAATGTAAGCGATTTGATAAACAACAACATAGATGTCCCTGCAGGGTGCATACCCATAATTTTTTCCTTTGATGACGGCACACCGGGCCAGTTCAACCTGGTGGAAGAGAACGGGAAACTGGTGGCCAACAGAAAGTCGGCAGTGGGAATCATGGAAGAGTTCTATGAGAAGCATCCTGATTTCGGGCTGAAAGGTATATTCTACGTAAATCTTGGAAATCAGACTTTCAATGGGAAAGGCACCCTCCAGGAAAGACTGAAATATCTTATAGATAAGGGATTTGAAATAGGAAACCATACCTATACCCATATCAAGCTCAGTGAGGCCAAAAGCGCTGAAGAGATCCAGGAGGAAATAGGCAGGAATGTAAAGAAAATGTATGAGCTTGTTCCCGGATATATAATGAATTCATTCTCTCTGCCGTACGGACTTCCCTCCGGAGAGCTTCAGAACTATGTGGTGAAGGGCGAATACGAAGGAATGCCTTACGAAAACCTTACCATAATGGAAGTGGGCTGGGATCCCACCTACTCTCCTGTAAACAAAAAATTCAACCCGTTATCGGTGCACAGAGTAAGGGCTTCGGGTATAGAACCCGTTGACGGGGACCTTGCCTGGTGGCTTGCCAGGTTGACCAGGGATGAGCAATATATCAGCGACGGCGATCCCGACACCATAACTGTCCCTGAGGATAAGCTTGCAAGCATAGATCCTGAAAGGCTTAAGGGGAAGAAACTGGTGACCTACTGAAATACGGTTCCGTGCTTCCCTTAAGGAGAACGGGACTTTTCTCTGCTGCACGGTTTTGGTTAAGTACCGGGAATTGTTCATCTGTAGATGTAATAAAAACAGTAAGTCAGGCTTTTTAACTGTTTTAAATATCTCAATGAAGCAGTTAAGTCTGTAGCTGAAATAAAAAATACGCTCACTGAAGAAGGAAGCCCTTGTCTTGTGCTTAAGGCGGGGCTTTTTATTTCGGCGGGAAAGGGGACGGATGGCTGAAAACGGGCAATAAGTTTATATTGTGGATAATTGGCAGGATTTGTGTTATAATATATATTGATGGAGTCCCTTTGCTAAACCCCAAATAAAAGCATTATATCAGTTGAGTTGTTTTGTTGTCATAAACCGGAGGTTTAGGTTTGACTGTTGGTTATGCCTTTATTATCATTGAAAAAATTATAAGGAGTGTATGCAACAATGGCAAAGAGCAAAGCTAAGAAGGTGCTTACTGATGCAGACGTAAAGAAAAAAGCCGTCAAGCTGGTTCTTATGCATTTAAAGAGAAAAGTTACCAGAGAGTACCTGGGAATAGAGAACTTAAGGGAATGGATTGCCAACATGGAAGAGCTTCTGAAGAAAGAGGAATTCAACCTTGCTGAATACATTGAAATGAGACGTGAACTTAATGATATAATTGAAAGAACATTGGACGAAGAAATCAGATTTAAGCTGAGAGACTCATGGTACAGCATGGGAAGGGCATTGGACAAAAAGGTGCAGCAGAGATAAGAATATGCAGCAAGCACAGAACGGTGCTTGCTGCATATTCATGTTTCTGGACATTTTTCTGAAACCTGGGCATTTTTCAGAAATTACCGTTGTGTTAAACACATCCTGCCGGCGGACATAACTTATTCAGGAGGGTTGTTTTATTTATAAGATCTATAGTTCCTGTTGTTTAGTACTTTAATCCTTTCTTCCGTTACAGATCCTTATTATTCTTATCATATGAGATTTTGTCGCCTGCATTACTGTGAGATTAAAATCTTTTTGGGAAATAAGGAAATAATATACATGTTAAAGGAAATAAGATATTATTTTATTTGTATAAACAAAAAATTCCTTTTATGTATAAGTAATGCAGGAGGAATAAGATGCTTTTCAGAAAGCGGCAGAAACCCAACGACGAGAATGAACTGGCAGATAAGATCAGAAAGGAAATAACCGCTACTTTAAAGAGCAAGGGAATTAACATCGGTGAGGTTCAGATTAAGGTTAACGACGGAAACATAAATTTAAGTGCATGCATTCTTGAAAAAGCCAGGTAGAATTCACTGCCCGGCAGGTTCACTCCCAAAAAAGCTCATTACCTTACGCCACCTGGTATTGATGGGGAGAAAACAATACCTGTTACGTGGCAGCGAAGGTAATGAGCTTTAGTGCGTTTTTGTGCCGAAACTAAAGTTTCGGAGCCAGACACTCAAACTGAAGCTTTATGGACTCGTTATGCTGAAACTAAAGCTTTATAGACTCAAAACTAAAGCTTTATAGACTTTAAGAAGGCCCTTCCCTTTTCAATCTGTGCCATGACGCTTTCTATGGCAGGCCCTCCGGGAAGCTTTCTTCCTGCCACACATTCTTCAAGGCTTATGGCCCGGTACACATCTTCCTCAATCAACGGTGAAAAACTCCTGAGCTCTTCCATCGTAAGCTGCTCCAGGGTTTTTTTATTCTGGATGCAGTAAAGTACCATTTTGCCCACTATCTCATGGGAGCTTCTGAAGGGGATGCCCTTTTTCACCAGGTAATCCGCAAGATCAGTAGCGTTAATAAAGCCTCCCTGGGCTGCCCTGTACATATTCTCCTTTTTTATTTTCACCGTGGCGATCATTTTTGTGAAAACCGGAAGACACATTTTTACGGTATCCACCGAATCAAATATGGCTTCCTTGTCTTCCTGCATGTCCTTGTTATATGCAAGGGGAAGGGATTTCATCACCGTAAGCAGGGCAATGAGGCTTCCGTAGACACGCCCTGTCTTTCCCCTCACAAGCTCGGCCACGTCGGGATTTTTCTTTTGAGGCATTATGCTGCTTCCCGTGCTGTAGGCATCATCCATCTCCACAAAACCGAATTCAAAAGTTGACCAGAGAACAAGCTCCTCGCTGAACCTGCTGAGATGCATCATGATAATTGACAGGCAGGCTGCCAGCTCAATGACAAAATCCCTGTCGCTTACCGCATCCAGGCTGTTTTCGGTAATGGCGGCAAAGCCTAATTTCTCAGCCACCATATGCCTGTCAAGGGGATAGGTTGTCCCGGCAAGGGCACCGGAGCCAAGGGGCATAATGGCGGTCCTTTTGAAACAGTCGTCAAGCCTTTCCAGGTCTCTTGCAAACATCTGGAAGTATGCCATCAGATGATGGGCCAGTGTAATGGGCTGGGCCCTCTGAAGATGGGTATACCCCGGCATTATCACATCCAGGTTGTTTTCGGCAAGGCTAAGCAGTACATCTTCCAGTTCTGCCAGCATGGACTTTATGGTTTTTATTTCGTCCATGAGATACATCCTTATGTCCAGGGCAACCTGGTCATTGCGGCTTCTTCCGGTATGAAGCTTTTTGCCCGTTTCACCTATGCGGGATATGAGAAGCTTTTCAATATTCATATGGATGTCTTCAGCGTCGATTTCGAACTCTACCTTGCCGTCTTCTATATCCTTAAGTATTTCCAAAAGGGTTTTTTGTATGAGCTTTGACTCTTCTTCGGAAATAATGCCGCAACGTCCCAGCATTTCTGCATGGGCTATGCTCCCCAGGATGTCATGCCTGTACATCCTGCTGTCAAAACTTATTGAAGAATTGAAATGGTCTACCAGCTTATCGGTGTTTTTTTCAAACCTGCCTCCCCAAAGTTTCATGTTGAATGACCTCGTTTCGTCGTGTAGTACTGATTTTGCCCGTTATTCTTTCCTGTTCCTTGCTTCAACATTTGCAAGCATCATTGATCTTACCTTAATGGGCAGTCCGAAGAGATTTATGAACCCTTCTGCGTCCTTCTGGTTATAAACTTCGTCCTTTCCGAAAGTTGAAAGCTCCTGGCTGTACAGCGAGTAATCGGATTTCACTCCTGCAGGCATGCAGTTGCCCTTGTACAGCTTCATCCTTACGGTACCCGTGACGGTCTGCTGCGTAACATCAACAAATGCCGACAGGGCTTCCCTCAATGGAGTGAACCATTGCCCGTAGTAGACCAGTTCTGCAAATCTCTGGGCCACAAGGTCCTTGTAATGGAGGGTATCCCTGTCAAGGCACAGCATTTCAAGCTCCCTGTGGGCTGCATAAAGTATGGTTCCTCCTGGAGTCTCGTAAACGCCCCTTGATTTCATTCCCACAAGCCTGTTTTCCACCATGTCCACGATTCCTATTCCGTTTTCTCCGCCAAGCCTGTTGAGGACTTCCATCAACTCCACGGGGTTGTACTTTACGCCGTTAACCCTGACCGGTATGCCCTTTTCAAAATCTATTTCAACATATGTAGGCTTGTCGGGTGCTTTTTCAGGGGGCACCATCAGCTTAAGTATTTTGTCATACTGAGGTTCGTTCCAGGGGTCTTCCAGGTCGGAGCCCTCATGGCTTAAATGCCATATGTTTCTGTCCATGCTGTAGTTGTCCTTCTTTGTCACCGGGACGGGGATATTGCGGGCTTGCGCGTAGTCGATGGCATCTTCCCTTGATTTTATATCCCATATCCTCCACGGTGCGATTACCTTAAGATGGGGAGCCAGTGCTTTTACGGTAAGCTCAAACCTTACCTGGTCATTTCCCTTGCCCGTGCAACCGTGGGCTACGGCGGTTGCTCCTTCCTTAAGGGCGATTTCCACCAGGCGTTTGGCTATAATAGGTCTTGCAAAGGATGTCCCGAGAAGATATTTGCCTTCATAAACCGCCCCTGCTTTAAGGGTGGGGAAGATATAATCGGTTATGAATTCTTCCTTCAGATCCTCTATATATATCTTGCTGGCACCGCTATTTATTGCTTTTTCCCTCAAGGGTTCCAGCTCCTCACCCTGGCCGACGTCAGCTGCCATTGCAATTACTTCGTAATTATAGTTTTCTTTCAGCCACGGGATTATTATGGATGTATCCAAACCGCCTGAATAGGCAAGGACAACTTTTTCCCTTTTACTCATACAATTACCTCCTCATATATGTTACAATGTTCATGTGCCGATGACAGCGATTATACAACTATTAGTATTACAATAACAACATATTAGCCTAACGAGGCTATTATACAATAAAATGCATAAATATGCAACATTATATATAATTATTCAAAAAGGATGAATCCTGATGGTCATAATGGGAATAGATCCTGGATTTGCAATTACGGGATATGGTATAGTAAAATATGATGGGAACAAATTTTCGATAATTGACTGTGGAGCCGTTACCACAAATGCTTCCATGAAATTCCCCCAAAGGCTCCTGGTACTGGGCAACAGGCTTGAAGAGCTGATTGCCCGATACAACCCCGATGCCGTGGCGGTAGAGGAACTGTTTTTTAACAAGAACATTAAAACGGCCATCGCGGCTGCCCACGGAAGGGGTGTGGCGTTGCTGGCGGCTGCCAGAATGGGGGTTGATATTTTTGAATACACTCCCCTCCAGGTAAAGCAGTCGGTGGTTGGATACGGGAGAGCGGAGAAATGCCAGGTTCAGCAGATGGTAAAAGTAATACTGAATCTTCCCGGCATACCCAAGCCTGACGATGTGGCCGATGCCCTTGCGGTGGCCATCTGCCACGGACACTTCCACGGGCTTGGGAGTATAATCGGAGAACGGTACTGAGCGTCCGATGCCCATATTCTTGTATCAGTCGGACATGGCTAAGGTTTTTTATGTCGTATATTGAAGGCAACCATATTGAAAAATCACGGAGGTGTACCCTTGTTTGCATATATAAAGGGGAGGCTTGAGTATAAGCACAATGACTTTGTTGTGGTGGAGACCAGCGGCGTAGGCTACAAGATATTCGTACCTCTGTCTTCTTTGGAGGCTGCAGGGTCTGTAGGCGAGGAAGTAAAGCTGTATACCCACTTTTACGTCAGGGAGGATGCCATCAGCCTCTACGGCTTTTTGACCCAGGAAGAGCTTACGATGTTTGAGCTTCTCATTACGGTTACGGGTATAGGTCCCAAAGCCGCCATGTCCATATTGTCCATGATGTCTCCCTCAAAATTCAGCCTTGCCGTTATCACCGATGATACCAGGACCCTTACCAGCGTCCCGGGCATAGGGAAAAAGACGGCCCAAAGGATTATCCTTGAGTTGAAGGACAAGATCAACAAGGAACAGCTGTCAGAAATTGCCGGTATGAAAAGCGATGATCAAACCGTAAAAAGTGACAATGCAAGGGTATCTGAAGCCATAAGCGCGTTGATGGTGCTGGGGTACACTTACCTGGAAGCCAGCAGGGCGGTGGCTTCGGTTTATTCCGAGGATATGGACACCGAATTGATTATCAGGAATGCCCTTAAGGCACTGGGCGGTTTTGACAGGAACGGGAGATAACAATGCGTCGACAATGCTTTTTTATATCTTAATCAATATCTGGGATTATGCTAATTAATTCTTGGAGGCGTGCAAATGGAGGAAGAAAGGCTTGTAGGGTGCAAGATGAGGCTGGAGGACCGTGATGAAGCAAACCTTCGGCCAAGGCGGTTTGAAGATTATATCGGGCAGACCAAGGTTAAGGAAAACCTTATGGTGTTCATAGAGGCTGCAAGAAAAAGAAATGAGGCGCTGGACCATGTGCTTCTTTACGGGCCTCCGGGCCTTGGAAAGACCACCCTTGCAGGAATAATAGCTTCGGAGCTTGGGGTAAACATACGGGTCACCTCGGGTCCGGCCATTGAAAGGGCGGGGGATCTGGCTGCAATACTTACAAACCTGGGTAACTATGATGTGCTTTTCATAGACGAAATACACCGGTTAAACAGGAGCGTGGAGGAAATACTGTATCCTGCCATGGAAGACTACGCCCTGGACATAATCATAGGAAAGGGACCCAGTGCCCGGTCCATAAGGCTTGATCTTCCCAGGTTCACCCTCATTGGGGCCACCACAAGAGTAGGGCTTCTGACTTCTCCCTTAAGGGACAGGTTTGGCGTAATAGCGAGGCTTGACCTTTATACATGGGAGGAGCTGAAGGAGATAATAAAAAGGGATGCCGGGATTTTAAACATAGAGATAGATGAAGAAGGAGCCGAGGAAATAGCCAGGCGTTCCCGGGGCACTCCCAGGATAGCCATCAGGCTTCTTAAGAGGATCAGGGATTTTGCCCAGATCAAGGGGAACGGGGTCATAACCAGGGAGGTTTCAAGGATGGGGCTTAAAGCCCTTGAGGTGGATGAAATCGGCCTTGACGGCATAGACAGGAAGCTACTTTTTTCAATCATAGAAAAATTTGACGGAGGACCCGTGGGGCTGGAAACGCTGGCAGCCACAATAGGCGAAGAAACCGACACGATAGAGGATGTCTACGAACCTTACCTCCTGCAGCTGGGATTCATAAACAAGACGCCCAGGGGCAGGGTGGCCACAAGGCTTGCCTATGAGCATCTGGGACTTAAATATGAGTGAATGGGCCAGGAATATGAACGGTAACTATAAGATATGAGCGATAACACGGACAGAAACGGGTGATAACATGAAATTACTGCTTCACATGTGCTGCGGTCCCTGCGCAGTCTATCCTGTAAGCGTACTTCAGGAGGAAGGCGTTGAATTTGAGGGTATGTTTTACAATCCAAACATACATCCCAAAGAGGAATTTGACCGCAGGATGGAAAACGTAAAAAAGCTTTCTGAGATAAAAGGTTTTAATGTCACATATTTTGACGATTTTAAGCAGCAGTTCTGGGAAAACTTCACCGGGCCGGAAGAATTAAGGTGCAGGATGTGCTATGATATAAGGCTTGACAAGGCAGCGGCATTTGCAAGGGAAAACGGGTTTGATGCCTTTACCACCACGCTTCTTGTAAGCCCTTACCAGAAGCATGACCTGCTGAAGGAGCTGGGAGAAAAAGCGGCAGCAAGGTACGGTATAGAGTTCTATTACAGGGATTTCAGGCCGGGCTTCAGGGAAGGCCAGAACCAGGCAAGAGAACTTGGGCTTTACAGGCAAAAGTTCTGCGGATGCATCGTGTCTTTCAGGCAAACTCCTGTCAAAAAACAAAAGGCTTCCCCGGCAAACAACAAATAATTACATTTTAGTTACAATAATATTAAGATTTAGATATTCAGAGGGAAAATCTGCATAAATGTCGAATGAAAAAGCAGCGCAGAAATTGACATATGAAAAGGTGGTTGAGGAGAACAAATGAAGAGGGTCGCTGCTTTTATTTTGTCTCTGTTCCTGATGGTGGTATTTAGTGTCAACGTGTATGCCAAAAGCATGTTCATCAGTTTTGACGATTCTTCTCTTAAGCATTATGTCAAATATTTCACCCTTATTGTAAACGATGAAGAGCTGAGTACCGATGTCCCGCCGGTCCTGCTCAGCAATACTCCCATGGTTCCCGTCAGGGCGGTTTTTGAAAAGCTTGGTGCAGAGCTTGCCTGGAACGGCAACACCGGGACCATGGTTGTTAAATACAGGGGCCATGAAATAAAATTCACCAGCAAATCAAGGATTGCTTATCTGGACGGCAGGAGAATCCTTATGAAGATGCCCGCAAGGCTTGTCAATCAAAGGCTGGTCATTCCGTTAAGCTTTTTTGGCGATGGCCTGGGCCTGGAAGCAGAGTGGTCCGACCAAAAGAACACCGTTTCCATACGGGTTTCCGGAAACTTTGAAATAGAGAGCATGGGGTATTCAATAGACAAGGGTTTATTTACAGCCATCATTGATCTGACCGGGTATGAAAACTATTACACCTTCAGGCTGGAAAACCCCGACAGGATTGTTGTGGATTTTCCGGGGGTGAAGGGGCCCGGCATCCAGAAGGTTATGGACGTGAATTCGGGCTCTGTAAAAACCTTAAGGTATGCCCAGTTTGAAAACCGCCTGAGAGTGGTGTTCGATGTGGTGGGACAGCCGGATTACCGTATTGAGGAAAAAAGCGGCGACATACTGGTTCATATCTGGGATGACAGAAATCCCGGCGACAAAGATGACGACAGCGTTGACAGGGGAGGATACCACAGGGACCCTCCCGTACTGGAAGGAATGCTGGACGTGATGCACAACATTAACGGAGGGAAAGACGAGGTATCCATTTTACTGAATAATTATAAAAACTATAACATAATGCGCCTTTCAAACCCTGACAGAATAGTCATAGACATTCCGGGGGCAAGGGTATCCACAATAAATAAGGCCATAAGCAGCAAGGACAGCCTGATAGAATCCATAAGGTGCGCACAGTTTACCCAGAATATAGCCAGGGTGGTCCTGGATGTAAAAGGTCTGCCCCAGTATGATGTGAAAGAGGAAAAGGGACTATTAAGGCTCTTTATAGAAAAACCCACTTACAGGAACGTAGAATACAAAAACAACGGCGACAGGGTGTGCCTCATACTTAAAGGGGCAAAACTCACCGAGGGCGCATCTCAGCTTAAGAATCTTTACACCGGTTCATACGACCCTACCGGGTTAAAATATACAATTACATTCCCCAGCAACCTTGCAAATCTTGCAAGCGGTGTCATCAGGATAAATGACAGCTACATCGACACCATCGAGATAAAGACGGACGGTGCAACGGGGAAAACCAGCATAACCTTTAATGCAAAGGATAAATTTGTATACCACACCATCACAAGAGAGGTGGTAAATGACACCGCCATAACCATATTAAAACCTGCAGCCAAAAACGAAAGGCTGGTTGTAATAGATGCAGGGCATGGAGGGGCAGAAACCGGAGCGGTACACGGAGGGATATATGAGAAGGACCTTAACCTGGACATAGCCATAAGGGTTAACAACCTCCTTAAGGAAAAGGGCGTAAAGACGTACATGATAAGGGAAGATGACAGCTATGTAGGTCTTTACGAAAGGAGCTACATTGCCAACTGCCTGAATGCCACCCTCTTTTTGAGTATACATAACAATGCCCTTGGCAACCCCGATTACGCGGGCACCATGACCCTGTACCTTCCGCCTGCAAAAGGCGCCAGGGGATTTACCAGCATGCGTTTTGCAGAGATAATACAGCAGCACCTTGTGAGCACTTTAAACAGCATCGACAGAAAGATAATACCAAGACCTGAACTGGTGGTGCTGAAGGCGACAAATATGCATGCCGCGCTGGCGGAAATAGGCTTTATGACCAATCAAAATGAACTTAACAAGCTGAGGACTCCCGAGTACAGGCAAAAAGCTGCGGTTGCGCTGTGCAATGCGGTCCTCCAGGCGCTGGAGGAAGATGACTGAGCTCTTTATTCAAATATAGTGGCTTAATTCTTTCTTTAAATACAGGGGCGGGGAGTGCGAACATAACGGGAGCCGGGAAATAAATGGCATTATTGCAGCCGGGCAATACAAAAGCAGCCGGGAAATGATATATTTATTGGAAATTTTGTCTATAATTACAGTAAATGGTATGTCTATTTACTGTAAGGAGGAAAACCATGAAGAAATATACGGCCCTGCTGCTTTTGACTATATTCCTGCTGATGTCCGGTTGTGCCCTTCCGGGAGACGGCGGACCGGAAGCCAATATGCCTGAAACCTCTTTAGATGCGGATGAAACTGAATATGATGCCCCGGATGGTTTTGAAACGGACGGTTATGAAAACACGGTAGATATTGAGGGCACTGTTAAAGGCGTGATGAAACTTGAACCAGCAGATGATTCCGAGAAAGCAAAGGAAAAGATTCCGCTGGTTCTTTATTATCAGGACAGGAACGGATTTGTGATACCTGCGACAAGAAGGATTGAAAAAGTGGAAGGCATAGCCAAGGCAGCTCTTTCGTGTCTTGTAGACAGTGCCCTTAACCGGGAGACCCTTCAGTATTTCGGACTTTACCCTGTTCTGCCCGAAGGAACAAGAGTACTTGGGATGACAATAAAAGAAGGAATCGCAACGGTGGATTTCAATGAAAAGCTTCTTGAATACGAAGACCAAAAAACGGAGAGAAACATCATCACCTCGATTGTTTATACCCTGACCGAGTTTAACACCATTTCAAAGGTAAGGATACTGATAAACGGGTACCAGGTGGACGTACTCAAATTTGAAACGGATGTATCGGAGCCTTTAGGCAGGGAAGACGTCCTGATCAATGCATCCCGGGTAAACATCGGGCAGGACGGGATGAAGCTTGATGTTTACCTTTTCAGGAAGGCAAACGACATGTTTTCGTATATAGCACCTGTATCGGTTGAAGTGGACAGGCTTCCGGAAGAGGAAATCCCCGGAAAGATCATTGAGCTTTTGAACGGAGATTTCAGCGAAAAAGGTTTTTATTCCGAACTGCCTTCCGATACACGTCTGATGGACAGCCATTTGTCCGATGGCATGCTTGTTCTTGATTTCAGCCCGGAATATATCCAATACGGCGGTTCTGCCAGGGAAAGAGCAATACTTGACCAGGTGCTTTTGTCCATGAAGCAAATAAAAGGCACCGAAAAGATAAAAATAATGATTGACGGCAGCGAAACCGTCCTTCCGGAAGGTACCGATACATCAATTGAAATGAAGTTTCCTGCGTTAATTAATGATATAATAGACAGTGAGATTTAAAGCATCCGGTAAAAACCGGGGCAAATTTGTCTGAAAGGCAGGGTAGAAAATTGAGAGTTGACGGAAGAAACTATGCACAATTAAGACCGGTTAAAATAACCCGGAATTATATTAAACATGCTGAAGGGTCGGTACTGATTGAAATGGGGGAAACAAAAGTAATCTGCACGGCCAGTGTGGATGATAAGGTACCTCCCTTTAAAAAAGGTACGGGAGAAGGATGGGTTACGGCAGAATACTCCATGCTTCCCAGGGCTACGCAGAACAGGAATGCAAGGGACATAAGCAAGCTTAAGATAAGCAGCAGAAGCCAGGAAATACAAAGGCTCATAGGAAGGTCCTTAAGGTCGGTGGTGAATTTCAACATTCTTGGGGAGAGGGAAATCATCATTGACTGTGACGTCATACAGGCCGACGGAGGAACCAGGACGGCATCCATAACGGGAGGATTCGTAGCCCTGGTGGATGCGTGTAAAAGGCTTGTAGACGAAGGGCTGATACCCAGGATACCCATAACCGATTTTGTGGCTGCGGTAAGCGTGGGCGTCGTAGGAGACCAGGCGCTGCTGGACCTGTGCTTTGAAGAGGATTCCAATGCAGTGGTGGACATGAACGTAGTCATGTCGGGATCGGGTGAGTTTATAGAAATACAGGCCACAGGAGAGCAATCGCCATTTACAAGAAAACAGTTTGACCAGATGATGGCGCTGGCCGAAAACGGGATAAAGAGTTTAATAAACGTTCAGAAGGATGTTTTGGGATGTCTTGCAAATGAAGTGGGGGGAGTAACGAAGGATGAAAAGATTCATAGTAGCGACCAGGAACAAGGGGAAAATTAAAGAGATAAGAGAAATTCTGGCCGGATTCCCCTTTGAAATAATAACAATGGAAGAGGCCGGCGTAACCGACGAAATCCAGGAAAACGGAAGCACTTTTGAAGAAAACGCCCTCATAAAAGCACGGGCCGTTTTTGAGAAAACCGGGGGTTTTGTGATGGCAGACGATTCCGGGCTTGAGGTGGATTACCTGGACGGAGCTCCCGGGGTATATTCTGCAAGGTTTGCTGGAATGGGCGCCAGCGATGACGATAATAACAAAAAGCTTCTTTCCCTGATGGAAGGAGTGCCTCTTGAAAAGCGCACGGCCAGGTTTGTATGTGCCATTGCAGTGGTATTGCCCGACGGTTCATACTTCATCGTTAGAGGCACCTGCGAAGGATTTATAGGCTTTAAGCCCGAAGGGGACCAGGGGTTCGGATATGACCCTCTGTTCTTCATGCCTGAATACGGCAAAACCATAGCCCAGATGAAACCGTCACTTAAGAATGCCATCAGCCACAGGGGCAAGGCTTTAAGGTTAATGGCAGAGGAACTGCGCAAGAGGTTTAAGGAATAATCTGGGGACGTTTCTGTAATTTAGGGACGTTTCTCTAATTTGGAGACATTTTTCTAATTTAGGAATGTTTCTCAAGCTTATATTTCAGATGAACTTTATGGGACGCTTCTTAAATGCAGAAAAGGGACATTTCTCCTTTTGGAGATGTTTCGCTGCATTTTTCAGGAAGCGTCCCTTTTCATTGGTCTTTGTCATTCCTGCAAAGAATTTTGAGAAGCGCTCCCCATTTTTTTGAGAAACATCCTTTTTTTTTAAAAATTTTTCTTGACTCAGGTTGTATAACTGTATACAATTATCCATAAATACCTACATACAGTGAAAACACGTAAGGCAACCGCTTAAGTTTATATATATTCAGTTTTTGGGAGGGATAGAACATGATCGTGTTCAACAAGAAGACCAATACCCTGGAGCAAACCATTTACAGGTACTCGCTTCAGGATGTTCCAGAGCCTAATTTGTACAGGGACATATTTACTTACGGGGAAGTACCGAAATGCGCGTTCAACCACAGAAGGGTTCCCATGTCTCCTCCTGATGAAATATGGATTACCGATACCACCTTCAGGGACGGGCAGCAGTCAAGGGCTCCCTACACGGTAGAGCAGATAGTCAGGCTTTATGACCTTCTGCACAAGCTTGGAGGACCCAAGGGCATCATAAGGCAGTGTGAATTCTTCCTTTACAGCGAAAGGGATAAGCAAGCGCTATATAAATGCATGGAAAGGGGATACAAGTATCCTGAAGTTACCGGCTGGATCAGGGCAACCAGGAAAGATTTCGAGCTTGCAAAACAGATGGGATTAAAGGAAAGCGGCATACTGGTCAGCTGTTCCGATTACCATATTTTCAAGAAGCTCAAGATGACAAGAAAGCAGGCACTGGACCACTATCTGGGCATTATAAAAAGCGCCATTGAAGTTGGAATAAGGCCAAGATGCCACTTTGAGGACATAACAAGGGCCGACTTCTACGGTTTTGTAGTGCCCTTTGCCCTTGAGCTCAGGAAGCTGTCGGAAGAAAGCGGCGTACCCATAAAAATCCGCGCATGCGATACCCTGGGATTAGGAGTTCCTTATCCAGGCGTAGCACTTCCCAGGAGCGTGCCGGGAATAATTTACGGACTCAGGCACTATGCAGGTTTCCCCAGCGAGCTGATAGAATGGCACGGGCACAATGATTTCTACAAGGCCGTGGTAAACTCGGCCACCGCATGGCTGTACGGGGCTTCGTCAGTCAACTGTTCACTCCTTGGAATAGGAGAAAGGACGGGAAATACGCCTCTTGAGGCAATGATCATTGAATATGCCCAGCTGAGGGGCACTACCGACGGCATGGACACCACGGTTATCACCGAGATTGCCGAATACTATGAGAAGGAACTGGGCTACCAGATACCTCCAATGACTCCTTTTGTGGGTGAATATTTCAACGTGACCCAGGCCGGAATCCATGCAGACGGGCTCATGAAAGACGAAGAGATTTATAATATTTTTGATACCAAGAAGCTGCTCAACAGGCCGGCGGGAGTTGCAATCAACCAGTCCAGCGGTCTTGCAGGCATTGCCCACTGGATAAACACTCATCTGGACCTTCCGGAAGACAAAAAAATTGACAAGAGGGATCCTCGTGTGGCAAATATCAAGGCCTGGGTGGATCAGCAATATGAGGAAGGAAGAGTAACCGCCATAAGCGATTCCGAAATGTTTAGCGTAGTAAAGCAGTTGGCGCCCGATATTTTTGACCTGGCACAAAAATAAGGCTATAATAGTTATCGGAGGTAAAAATATGGGATTGAATCTTGCGCAGAAAATCATTAAGGAACACCTTGTCAGCGGCGAGATGAAAGCCGGAAGCGAAATAGCGATAAGGATAGATCAGACTCTTACCCAGGATTCCACCGGGACCATGGCTTACCTGCAGTTTGAAGCCATGGGAATCCCCAGGGTGAGAACAAAGAGGTCTGTTGCATATATTGACCACAACACTCTCCAGGCAGGTCCCGAGAATGCTGATGACCATAAATACATCCAGACCGTGGCAGCAAAATACGGCATTTATTTTTCAAGGCCCGGTAACGGCATATGCCACCAGGTACATCTGGAAAGATTCAGCGTCCCCGGCATGACGCTTCTTGGTTCAGACAGCCATACGCCCACGTGCGGAGGGATAGGCATGCTGGCAATAGGAGCCGGCGGCCTTGATGTTGCGGTGGCAATGGGCGGAGGACCATATTACCTTACAATGCCAAAGGTTTGCCGCGTTGAGCTTAAAGGGCGTCTGCAGCCGTGGGTGTCAGCCAAGGACATAATACTGGAGATATTGAGACGGCTTACCGTAAAAGGCGGGGTAGGCAAGATAATAGAATATACGGGCGAGGGAGTAAAGAGCCTATCGGTTCCCGAAAGGGCTACCATTGCAAACATGGGAGCCGAGCTTGGAGCCACAACCTCCATATTCCCAAGCGATGAAGTTGCAAGGGAGTTCCTCAGGGCACAGGGAAGGGAGCATGACTGGGTGGAGCTTTTGCCTGACCCTGATGCGGAATACGACGAGGAAATGGTAATAGACCTTGACATGCTGGAGCCTTTGACAGCAAAGCCTCACAGCCCTGACAACGTTGAAAAGGTGAAAGATATAGGGAAAATAAAAGTGGACCAGGTGGCTATAGGAAGCTGCACCAATTCATCCTATGTGGACATGATGAAGGTTGCATCGATACTGAAAGGAAAGACCGTGCATCCGAACGTAAGCCTTGTTATAGCACCCGGCTCCAAGCAGGTTCTGACCATGCTTGCCCAAAACGGTGCCCTTGCTGATTTGGTAGCAGCCGGAGCAAGGATACTGGAATCGGCATGCGGACCCTGTATAGGTATGGGGCAGGCACCTGCATCCAATGCCGTTTCCTTAAGGACATTCAACAGGAACTTTGAAGGAAGAAGCGGCACCCCTTCGGCCAAAGTTTACCTGGTAAGCCCTGAGGTTGCAGCCGCAAGCGCCATCACCGGTGTGCTGACAGATCCAAGGGAGCTGGGAGAAGCGCCTAAAGTCGAAATGCCTGAAAAGTTCCTCATCAATGACAATATGATCGTTCCTCCACCGCCGGAGGGCACGGAAGTTGAAGTTGTAAGAGGACCGAATATAAAGCCGTTCCCTGTAAACAGGAGTCTGCCGGATACGGTCAGGGGAAAGGCATTGATAAAAGTGGGAGACAATATAACCACCGACCACATAATGCCATCCAATGCAAAGCTTTTGCCTTTCCGCTCCAATATACCTTATCTGGCTGAGTTTTGCCTTACGCCCTGTGATCCCGAATTCCCCAGGAGGGCAAAGGAAAACGGAGGAGGCTTCATAGTAGGCGGATTCAATTACGGGCAGGGTTCCAGCCGCGAGCATGCAGCCCTTGCGCCCCTTCAGTTGGGTGTAAAGGGTGTGCTGGCAAAATCCTTTGCCAGGATCCATATGGCAAACCTTATAAACTCAGGAATTATACCCATGACGTTTGTTGACGAGGCGGATTACGACATGATTGATATGGAAGACGAATTGGTCCTGGAAAACGCAAGGGAACAGATAAAATCCGGAGGTACCATGATCATACGGAATGTAACAAAGGGAAGGGACATTAAAGTGAAGGTCTCATTATCCGACAGACAGGTGGGTATAATTCTGGCAGGAGGGCTTTTGAATTATACCAAAATGCAGAACCGATAATGGGGCTGCTCTGTGAAGGGGAGTGCCATTATGCATAAGTTGATCAGTGAAGATATGGACGTTTTTTCAGGTTCCCTGAGAGCAAAAGTATACAGCCAGCTTCAGAACGACATTCTGAACGGTAAATACCAGCCGGGAGAGAGCCTTATAGAGACAAAGCTGTCTGAAGACATGGGGGTCAGCAGGACCCCCATCAGGGAAGCTTTAAGGCAGCTTGAACTTGAAGGCCTGGTGCAGTGCATACCCAACAGGGGTGCCATAGTACGGGGGATAACCGCCCAGGACATAAAGGATATCTATACCATAAGAATGCTGATTGAAGGGCTTGCGGCAAGATGGGCAGCCGAAAAGATAACCCCGGAGGAGCTTGAGGAGATGAAGGAAGCCCTTGAGCTTGAGGAATTCTATACCCTGAAAAATGACATCAGCCACCTCCTGAAGCTGGACTCGCGGTTTCATGATGTCCTATTCAAGGCCAGCAAAAGCAAGCCTTTGATGCATACTTTAAGCAATTTTCACCTTTATGTCCAAAGGGCCCGGAACCTGTCCTTCAGCTCTCCGGGCAGGGCCAGAAAGGCGCTGGAAGAGCACAAGGCAATATTTAATGCCATAGCTGCAAAAGATCCCGATATGGCGGAGAAACTTACCACAGAACACATAAAAAACGCCAGCATGAATTTGCTAAACCAGTGGAAATAGGTTGTTAAGCGGAAGCAGAACGATGTCAGGCGGAACTCAAACCGAATCCGAATGAAACTCAAACAGAACCAAAATGAAACTAAGTACGCATAAATAAATATACGGGGCTTCCCGGTGCAATGCCAGAATAAAAGGTGAAGTGTCAAAATAAAAAAGGTATAAGGATGAGCAGTTATCCTTATACCTTTTTGGTGACCCATAGGGGATTTGAACCCCTGTTACCGCCGTGAGAGGGCGGCGTCTTAACCACTTGACCAATGGGCCGTCTCATATGGCGTTTTTAATTATAGCACTCTTTTTCCCAAATATCAATAGCTGATTTTGGGGAAAATGCATCCATGGGGGACGGTTCTAAAAAAGTTGGGCACATGGGTGTTTCTTAAAAGATCAACAAGACAATGAGAGGGAAAATATGAAGCTTCCGACAGAGTTTTTAGACAGAATGAAGCAGTTGCTGGGTGAAGAAGAATTTGAGGAATTCTTAAAATCATATGATCAGCCAAGGTACTACGGTCTTCGGATAAACACCATAAAAATAAGTGTTGAGGATTTCCTGCGTATTTCGCCCTTTGACCTGGAACCGGTACCCTGGACCGACGATGGGTTCTACTATCCCGAAGGGGAAAGCCCCGGCAGGCACCCGTATTACCATGCAGGACTGTTTTATATCCAGGAACCGAGCGCGATGCTTCCCGGAGCCGTTATCAACGCCATGCCGGGGGAAAGGGTACTGGACTTGTGTGCCGCCCCGGGGGGTAAAACCGTCCAGATGGCTGCCGGAATGAAAGGGCAGGGTCTTCTTGTGGCCAACGACATCAACCCGGAAAGAGTAAAAGCCCTTGTGAAAAACATCGAACTTTGCGGAGTACGAAATGCGATTGTTTTAAACGAATCCCCCGACAGGCTGTCCGGAAAATTTGAAGGATTTTTTGACAAAATCCTTGTAGATGCTCCCTGTTCAGGTGAGGGCATGTTCCGTAAGGACGAAAGTGCAATCAGAAGCTGGGAGAAGTTTAAGAGCGAAAGATGCGCGAATTTGCAGGAAGAAATACTGCAGCATGCTGAAGCCATGCTGAAGCCAGGCGGAATACTGGTCTATTCCACCTGTACTTTTGCTCCCGAAGAAAATGAAAAAATGATTTCGGGATTCATCAATAAATTCAAAGATTATGAAATACTCAGCATTCCCCTGAAGGATGGAATGGAACCTGGAAGGCCTCAATGGGCCGACGGCAATGAAATGCTTTCAAAGACCGTTAGGCTGTGGCCTCACAGGGTGAAGGGAGAAGGCCATTTCGTCGCAATGCTTAGAAAAAAGGGTGGTTCTGATGAGTATCAACAAAAACAGGAGAAGCGTCCCGGTGAACTCACAGAGAAGGGTCCCGGTGAACCCGCACCGAGTCCACGCAAATCGAAGGAGGATTCTGCAGCTTCCCAATGGCAGGTAACCGCCAACGACACCAGGGTGACGGTTCTCAGAGAAGCCTTTGACAGGTTTGTCAGGGATAACCTGAACGTTGAAATCAGAGGCTTTTTCAGCGTAAAAGGAAATAATCTTTACTGCCTTCCTGTACCCTTTCCGGACCTTGGGGGCTTGAAGATAGCAAAGTTCGGCTGGTATCTCGGGGAGTTTAAAAGGGATAAGTTTGAGCCATCCCATTCCCTGGCCGTTTCCCTAAGCAAAAAAGACTTTAAAAATGTTCTTGACTTTAGTGCATCTTCCAGGGAGGTCACAAGTTACCTTAAGGGTGAAACGCTGATGGCCGAAGGCCAAAACGGGCTTACCGCAATATGCGTTGACGGATATGTCCTCGGCTGGGCAAAACAGACGGGAGGAATAGTCAAGAACCTGTATCCAAAGGGATGGAGGCGGATGGCATAAATCTAAACCGATGGCATGAGTTGATGCATAATGACGGCATGAATTTGAATGGAATAAATTTTGAATGGAACCGGGTTTTTGCATTAAGCAGAATTTGATTTTTTCGAAATCAGCAGAAACAGATTTCTTGAGTTAAAAAAGGAGTTTTTTGAAGTTGAATAGTATCAGATGTCTGGAAGGGAGAAGAAGGCCTATGGGAACAACCCAGAGACTGGACAAAATATTGTCCAACAGCGGTTACGGCACCAGGAAAGAGGCAGGTCAGCTTATCCGCAGCGGTAACGTCACGGTGGACGGGGTAACGGTAAAGGACAGGGGTATGCATGTGGACCCTGAGTCAAGCGTAATTGAAGTGTGCGGTGAGAGGCTTAAGTACAGAAAATTCATATACTTAATGATGAACAAGCCCCAGGGGGTTATTTCCGCCACAACCGACAACCGGCACGAAACGGCGGTGGATATACTTCCGGATGAGTACAGGGGCTTTAACCTTTTTCCAGCCGGTCGGCTGGATATCGATACCGAAGGATTACTCCTCATGACAAACGACGGACAGCTGGCGCATGATTTGCTCTCTCCCAAAAGAAACGTGCCAAAGACTTACTATGCCCTTGTCCGGGGAGTCGTAACCCGGGAAGATGTGGAAAGGTTCAGGGAAGGGGTAACCCTTGACGACGGATACAGGACTTTGCCTGCAGAACTTGAAATCATAAGGCAGGGATCTGATTCGGAGGTTGAACTGACCATTTACGAAGGGAAGTTTCACCAGGTAAAAAGGATGTTTGAAGCCGTAGGGAAGAAAGTGAAGTATCTTAAGAGGTTAAGAATAGGAAACCTGGTTCTGGATGAAAATCTGGAACCGGGTGAGTGCCGTGAACTGACCATGGAGGAACTTGATATGCTAAAAGCATCGGTATTCACGCCTTCCGACAGTTGACCACAGGGCAGGCAATCCTGCTTACAAAACTACTGTCCCTTTTAAGTCAAAGCAATAAATGTTAATATTACATTGTTAATATTAAAATGTGGCTTTCAATCTTATATCTGACCGGGAGGAAAAAACAGTGAGAAAAAGGTTCCTTTCTGCCGAGCAGCAGCTCAAAAGATACAAGCGCAAATTCAGAATCACCGTAAGCCTTTTTATGTTGTTCGTGGCTTTGACGGCCGTTTTCATTTATATGAACTATGATTACCTTGCTTTTAAATACTTCATCGCCCAGCATTATTGCTATACTGATGCCTTGGACCAGATTTTCAGGGAAGAAATCAGGGAGGATGTCAACGGAAAATATTATTCGTATTTTGATAACATGGTCATATCGGTGGTCACCCGGAGAATCAGGGAGACCAACAACGACAGGTATACATACCTTTATATCCCCGAGCAGTACAAGAGGAAATTTGAGGTGGAAAAAGAAGAGGCAGCCCAGTCTGAGATTAAGGAACTCAATGATAAGACCATATACATGCGCATAACAAACTTCTCCAAGTACACACAGAAATTTCTTGCTGATAATGCAAAACTCCTGGACCATTACCCCTACCTGATAATCGACCTTAGGGATAATGGCGGTGGAGACATCGATGCAATGAGCAAGATGTCCGGTTTGTTCCTGCCAAAAGGTGCCGTTGTGTCCAGGGACGATATGCGCTTTATAGACTGGACATACAAGGCAGGGCGGGGGAAAAAGCTTAATTTTGAAAAAATCATTATTCTCCAGAACGGTGAAACTGCCAGCGCTTCCGAAAGTTTCATCGCGGCACTTAAGGACAATCTGGACAATGTACTCCTTATAGGAACCCGCACTTTCGGTAAAGGCATAGGCCAGTTCACCCTTCCCCTTAGGAGGGGATACGCCGTTAAGGCCACAATATTGGAGTGGTATACTCCAGGAGGAGTAAATATCCACGGCAAAGGGATTTCACCCGATATAGAGTATGACAGGGACGATATAATCGAATTTGCTTTAAAACAGATTCAGTGAAATTATAAACTCAGACGGATACGGAGAAAATATGAAACATTTGGTGAAATTATAAAACTGAGAAATTTCCAGGGGGGCGCTTATGAACAAGGAAGCTATACTTCAGTCCATCAAGGGAGGGCTTATCGTTTCCTGCCAGGCATTGCCGGGGGAGCCCTTGTATAATACAGGCGTTATGCCGAAAATGGCCCTTGCTGCAAAACTGGGAGGGGCCGTGGGTATCCGCGCAAACGGGTTCGATGACATAAAAGCAATTAAAAACGAGGTGGGCCTTCCCGTCATCGGTATTGTAAAGAAGGATTATGACGACAGCGATGTATATATTACTCCTACGATAGAAGAGGTTAAAACGGTTGTTGCCGCGGGAGCCGATATTGTCGCGGCGGATGCCACAAACCGTGTCCGCCCCAATGGCAAGTCCTTGAAGGAATTCTATGAAGAGGTGAGAAACAGTTTTCCCGATGTATTGCTGATGGCGGACGTTTCAACCTTTGAAGAGGCCCTGGAAGCTGCTTACCTGGGATTTGACCTGGTAGGGACAACGCTTTGCGGCTACACGGAATACACCAAAGGGATTTCAATACCTGATTTTGAACTGATCAGAAAAATGGTTAGGAGCCTGAACATCCCCGTCATAGCAGAAGGTGGGATCTGGATGCCGGAACAGCTTAAAAAAGCCCTGGATTTGGGCGTCCATGCTGCGGTGGTGGGTTCGGCCATTACAAGGCCCATGGAGATTACCAAAAGATTTGTAAGCGCCATAAAAAAGGACTGAGCTGTAAATAAGGTAAGGCTAAGCTACAATAAAGAAGGACTGAGCCGTTTTGAGGCAAGGCCAGGCTGTAATAAAGAAGGAATAAGCCGCAATAAAGAAAACCAGGTCGAGATAAAGAAGGACAATGCCGGGACCGTCGGCTGTCAAAGGCTTGGTAACAGGTTGCCAATGGCACTACAAGCTTAAGGTGGGAGTATTGAATGAAGGTACTGGGGCTTGATATAGGTGGAACGTACATAAAAACGGGGATCATAGATGAAACCGGCCGGGTATATGAGACCGGAGAAATACCTACCAACGCGCATTTGGGCGGGCAGGTTTTAATGAATCGCATATTGGAGATAATAGGTGAATATAAAGATAAAGATGTAAATTTAATCGGTATCAGTACCGCAGGACAGGTGGATGTTAAAACGGGAAGCATTATCCATGCGACAGACAATATACCGGGCTGGACCGGCATGGAGATCAAAAGGATTATAGAAGAAAAATTCAACATACCTACATGGGTTGAAAATGACGTCAATGCGGCGGCGCTGGGAGAAGCGGTTTTTGGTGCAGCAAAAGGAGAGAAGAGTTTTCTCTGTGTAACTTACGGAACCGGCATTGGAGGCGCAATAGTTGAGAACGGAGAAATATACAGGGGAGCATACGGCTCGGCAGGAGAATTCGGCCACATCATTACGCATGTTGGCGGAAGGGCTTGCACCTGCGGAGGCAACGGATGCTATGAGGCATATGCTTCCGTAACCGCCCTGATCAATGATGTGATGAAGCAGACGGGAATGACCGGCATTACAGGCCGTGATGTGTTCAGAATAATGGAGGAAGGGAACAGGGACGTACAGAAAATCATTGACAACTGGTTGGACGAAGTGTTGGCAGGGCTGGTTTCCCTGATCCATATATTTAATCCCTCTTGCATCGTACTGGGTGGAGGAGTGATGAACCAGGATTATTCCATTGAGTATATACGGTCAAATATAAAGAGCAGGATAATGCAAAACTACAGGAAAGTTGCTGTGAAAAAGGCATTGCTGGGCAACCATGCAGGCCTTTTGGGAGCAGCATTTATTGCCCTGAAAGCTTCGGGAGTAATCGAAATTTAGATTTTTGCTTTTATCAAAAAATTTAGATTGTTCTCAAAAATTAATGTTTACATATACCCATAAGGGGTATATATAAATCAAGAAAACAAACCATCGCCCAGGGAGGTAATCAAAATGGCAGTAAAGGTATATTCAACTCCGACTTGCCCGTATTGCGTAATGGCAAAGAAGTATCTGGATTCAAAGGGCATTCCGTATGAAGACATAGATGTTTCCAGGGACAGGGAAGCGGCAATGGAGATGATCAGAAAATCAGGTCAAAGAGGAGTGCCCGTACTGGATATCAACGGCAGCATAGTTGTAGGTTTTAACCAGGCAGAGATAGACAGGCTGATAGCATCAACT
Source organism: Bacillota bacterium (assembly GCA_023622945.1). Taxonomy (GTDB): domain Bacteria; phylum Bacillota; class Clostridia; order Acetivibrionales; family JAMNYG01; genus JAMNYG01. The sequence continues at coordinate 25,173 of JAMNYG010000176.1, forward strand.
TAATATATCTTAATTTTTATATTTTATTAATATACTTAATATATTCGAAAGCCCCCTGAAGACTTTTTAATACGGGGACGGTTCTCAAAATTTATTATAAGCTGAAAACAAAGTTTTTAATAAAAATTGAGAACCGTCCCCTCATATTGTTGCATGTTGTATCATATATATTAAGCATCAAAGGACAAGGGGTGGGTCTGATGCAAAAGCCAAACATACCTCTGTTCAGGAGCAGGTTTATTACATTAGTCTTTCTGTGGGCACTGGTCGTATTGGAAATTAACATTGGAATCATACTCGTATCAAGATTCAATCCCGGTACATATGAAAACGCACGGGCAGCTGAGTCCTACATATACGAAAGTGCAAAGGCTGCAGAGGCTCATACATATGAAACTGCGCAAGAAGCAGAGACACATGCATACGAAAATGCGCAGGCGGCAGGGACCCATGCATACGAAAATGTACAGACAGCAGAGAAACAAACATACGAAAATATAAAGGCAGCAGAAAACCAGAGCGTCCAGGAAGTATCTGAACTCTCCCCTGAAAATTATGAAGGGATTAAGGATATAAAAGTCTATTCCGGAGGTCCTTCGGCAAATATTGGTGAAAACAACACATCTTCAGTTCCATTTGGCAGCCAGAACGGCGTAAACCCGGTTCCGTCCGGCAGTGAAAACACCGTAACAACAGTTCCATTTAACAGCGAAAATACCATAACTGTTGTTTCATTTAGCAGTGAAAACACACCAACCCCGGTTCTGTCCGGTAACGAAAACGCCACAACACCAGTTTTATCTGGCAACGAAAACACCGCAAATACAGTTATATCAAGTAGTGAAAACACAGAAGCAGTTGCTCCACGTGATGAAAGCACCAAAACAATCGATTTTTCCCATAAAAACATGGTTGATAACGAAAAATCAGTCTCTGATACATTCGGTAAGGATAAGAACATAACTGATATTAAGAAAGCAGATTCTGTTTCAGATGAAAATGGAACCGACCCCATCCCTGCATTAACCATCACTTTCGATGACGGATATGATTCAAAGGCGGTTGCAAAAACCCTTGACATACTGAAAAAGTACAATATAAAAAGCACCTTTTTCATAGTGGGAGAGGCACTGAAAAGAAATTCTGAACTTTGGAGACGCGCCGTCCAGGAAGGCCACCAGGTTTGCAACCACGCCCAGGAGCACAAATCCCTCTCAAAGCTGTCTTTAGAAGATGCAAAGAAGCAGATACTGGACTGGGAAAAAACCGCTGCGTCTGTCCTGGGTGAGGATTACGTAAGGGACATGAAAGAAGGTTTCCCATACTTCAGGCTTCCGGGAGGCAACGGGAGTCAAGACGAGAAACTTTTGGCAATGATTAATGACCTGGGATATACAGTTGCAGTATGGTCGGTGGAAACCTGCTACGCGGTTCTCAGACATTACGACCTCAAGAAGGCCGATATTAATGTTATTTCTGAGGATGTAGTAAGGCATGTAACAAGAAGTGCAGAAAACGGTTCGATAATACTACTGCATTTTACCCCCTACGACACCACAAGGCTGGAGGAAATAATCACCGGCATACTGGGTAAAGGATTTGAAATTGTGCCGTTAGGAGAAATTTTAGATGTGCAATGATGTATATAATAATATCTATAAAGAATTTTTTGAATATTTCTAGCTTCAAGTATTCCAAGAAATTACGTAAATCAAATATACGACCAATTCCATCGAAAGCTTGGTAAGCGTAAAATAGATTCGCACATGGTATCTTTTGCTTAATAGTTGTACAATCATTGCAAACCAGGTTGAAAGGTTGAAAAACTTGAAAAAGTTGAAAATAAAGTACCCTGTCCAATGTAAAAAAATTTTTTTACAAATCGTATCTTTTTTTACACTTCTGGTGTATAATATAGCAGGGAGGTGTAAAAAATGAGCATTGAATTGTTGTTTGAAAATAGAAAATTAATAGGCGAAAATATTTTAAACATTATTAAAGACAATGGATATACAAAATCTTCTTTTTCGAGAGTTACTAATATTTCAAGGCCTACTTTAAACGAACTAATCAAAGGAGAAATTAACAGTCTCACTACATTCAAAACCCATATTCAAAAGATTTTGAAAAGCCAGAGCATGAATGAAGAGCAACTGCTAAACTATGTCCCAAAATCTAAGATGAAAAAAGAACTTATTTTTGCATTGTCCGACAATGCCCCGGAAAACCATACTATGAAACGTAATGTTCAGGAAATGTTTGGTATTTTAGAGGATATAGTTCATATGTGCGAACTGTACTACTGTTAAGAAGGTGCAAATTATGTCGGAAATAATAACGAGTAAAAACCTTGAACAGGTTATTGAAAAAAATAAACTGATAAAAGATGATATATTAAGACTCACGAATGATTTTACAGTAAGATTTAATAAGTCGGGAGTAAAAGGGCAGGATAAACTATCTTTTTCGGTTTTAAAAGAGCACCATTTAATACAAATTCCCATTGATGATAAGTATTGGGGTGGAGCTATTATTACAAAAGGTAAAATCAAAATACCCGTTATCAATACAGCTCAACCCCGTGTCTATCAATATTTCGTGGCTTGGCATGAAATATACCATTTGTTCTATGACTTCAGTTTGATGGATGAGACACATAATATTGCTGTTGATATGGATTTAAATGAGAGAAAAGCTGATTACTTTGCTGCAAAAATGATTTTTGGAAATGTGTACGACTACTACTATACACTAGATGATGAACAATTTATTGATAGAGTTATAAAATGCATGGATGTATTTAAGGCTCCATATAAGGCAGTGCTGATAGAACTATTTGAAGAAGCCGTTACAAAGTACAATGATTTAGATTTAAAAGAAAAAATTCTTGAGCATTTTGATAATAAGCCTAAGAACTTAGTGCAGAAATTTATAGATTTGGAACTAGACGCAGAGTTAGTAAAACCTTCCTATATTGTGAGTTTGGGAGGACTAGAGAAAAAAATACAAAATGCAATAAAAGAAAATCCGGATGTTTCCTATCATAAAGACAATTATCAATTTTTACTTGTGTTAAAGAATGGAATTAAAAAAGAAATGGGGGGCTTGTCAAATGAAAGGTGAAGATGTTAACTTCTTAAAAGAATACCTTTCCAATGGCAAGTCTCTCAAGGTTTGCATCTTGGATAATAATTCAGTTGAATTTTTAACTAGGGTACGTGAAAGCATCAGTCCTGAAAAGATATTTAAGCAGTATGATATGATTCTCATTCCTCAATGGGTTTGGACTGAAATTTGTGATAGCGAAAATAGAAAAAGCTACGTAAATGATTTAAAACAATATTCGGAAGTTCAAATTATAGATGAAGTTGATTATTTAATATTAGTTGATTACAAAGAAGCGGAATTATTCTATCTTTTCCTGTACTCCTGTTACAATGTGTGCATGCTTGTTAGTTTTATCCGGCGAAAAATCTTAAAAAATAGACCAGTAGAGGAGTTAGACCCTTATGAGGAATGGCTTGATGTATTTTATAAAGAAGGACTAGGCCAAAAGAAACTTTCAAACGACAGGATTCAAAAGAAAAATGCAGGAGAGATATCTATTTCCGTTTTAAGTTATATATTATCTTTTTATTACAATAAAAACATTGATAATATTACTATTTTTAGTAATGACAGCGATGCATATGAATTTGTTTCAAAAGCTAAAGAAAAACTTTATAAAGATGAGCGCTTTATGGGCAGAGATAATACTTCCGTAACTTTCAAATCGAATGATTTTTTGATTTATGAATGGACCAGGCTTGGGTATATAGATGAACAAAATATCCGTACTTTTGTGGACAGCTATAGACAGGCAAGAAAAATAAAATTCACGAGAAAAAAGAAAGATAATTCAATTGAAGAACAATATAAATTAATAGATAATGCAGCATTTTTAGAGATTGTAAAGGATAGCACAATATATATAATATTTTGAGTATGCGGGACTATGATAAAAAAGTTTTAGTAGAAACATATAAACTATTAAACTTTTTTGGCTATTTTACATTTTGAATAGTCCGGCAATTCATTATCCTGAAAAACCCCAACAAACAGTTTTAATGGTCAATTTTAAATATATCCTACCGGTATCACACGGTCGTTGTCTTTTAGTGTGATTAAGTTGTCATACAGGCAAATAACTCCTCCCGGACCACGTTTGACGGCAGGGATTTTATCAAGCTGCGAGAATGCAGATATATCTTTTTTGTTCGGATCAGCATGCCTTTTCACCTCAAGGGGATAGAGTATGCCGTTATCCTCAATCAGCAGGTCGATTTCATTCATGTTTTTGTCCCGGTAAAAGTAAAGAGGCGGTTCCAAAATGCCTTTGTTATAATAGCTTTTTATAATTTCGGAAATTACGAAGTTCTCAAAAAACGCGCCTGCCATTGCTCCGTTTTTCAAAACATCGGGTGTATTCCATTTGGTCAAGTAAGCAGCAAGTCCGGTATCGAGGAAATACAACTTCGGCGTTTTTACAGTCTGTTTTGCAATATTACTTGAATAAGGTTTTAGCAGATAAACGATATTCGATGTTACAAGAATTGATATCCAGCGCTCAGCGGTGGGTTGGCTTACTCCTACATCACGGGCAAGGGATGCTAGGTTTAAGAGTTGTCCTATGTGGCTTGCGGCTACCGTCATAAATTGAAGGAATTTCATCTCATCTCCAACCTGTGTAAGTTCACGTACATCCCTCTCAATATAAGTCCTGACAAATGCACCATAGAACATCTGCCAGTCAAAATCGTCATTAACATATAACTCAGGCATGCTGCCTCGGTGAATACTATACCAAACGTCATCATAGGACAAATTTGTGTTGTATTGCCTGCGCGCGGTGAAATAATAGTCAACGGGTAAAAAAGGTTCCATAAAGTCAACTTTCTGCTTTTCTCTCATGGATAAACCCAACAGCGTAAGCAAACCAAGCCGACCAGCTAAAGATTCGCTGGCATTTTTCATCATATGGAACTGCTGTGAGCCGGACATGAAAAACTGTCCTTTTTTCTTGTCTCTGTCTAAAATAATCTTTATTTGCCGGAACAGATTCGGCGCGTATTGGATTTCGTCAATAAACACCGGTGGAGGATTATCCTTGAAAAAGGTGCCGCCCTGTTCTGCAGCCATGGCATGCAATAAAGGATCATCAAGAGTGACATAAGCTATACCCTCCGTGACTTTTTTGAGCATGGTGGTTTTGCCGACTTGACGTGGGCCGGTTACAAGCACTGCGCCAAACATTTTTGAGAGTTTACGGACAGTTTCCTCTGCATGCCTTTTTATATACATAAAGAACACTCCTTAGGCTATTTTAATATCTAATATTATTATAGCCTAAATAGAGGAACAAAACAAGATATAAGGAAATTATTAGCAGAAATTGTGGTACTAATAACATCTGCTTACAAGGATATCTCATTGGGAGATGTTAATAAATGTTTATAAGCAGGCTTTTTATTTTTAGCCCGGCAGGCTATAATTAGGGATAGAAACGAATCCAATGGGAACAGAAAAGAATCCAATTAAAGGAATTTTGGATACTAAATCGACTAAAAAATGGGGGGTCAAATCTATGGCAGCCAGATACTGCAATATGCCCGAAAGGGAACTTCCTGTCATTTGCGATGCAGATATTATCATTGCCGGCGCAACCCTTGGAAGCATTTCTGCGGCATTGAAGGCAGCTGATATGGGGGCAAAGGTGTTTGTTATTTCATACATGCCCTACATGGGGGAAGATATCTGCGGTACATACAAGTATCTGTTTGAAGAGCAGGAAGGAAGTCATCCTTTGCTTGCTGAAATTTTCCCGGAGGATAAGGACAGAACCCCTTTTAACGTAAAAAAAGCACTGGAAAATGAACTGGTAGACAGAAATGTGGATTTCCTTTATTCAAGTTACGTAACAGATGTGTTATTTAATGAAGAGCAACAGCCTGCCGGCGTCGTGATTGCCAATCGCTCGGGCCAGCAGATAATCCGCGGCAAAGTAATTATAGATGCAACACAGGGGGCTTATGTTGCCAAAATGGCAGGGCAGGTGGAAGAAGGAGATTACTGCCCATATCTCCCAAATGCGGTGAAAAAACATACGCCGCCAACGAGTATACCTTCAGCTGTCAATTGAATGACTGGACATTTCCCTCTCTTTGCAACCTGGAGCAGGACATAAGAGAAATGACATGGGATGCGGACCAGGTGGATTCGGCGGATACGCTGTTTTATATTCCCCCCTTTAAAATACAGGGACTTCAGTCTTATACCGATAAGGTTCTGGACCCGGATACACTTCCGGTGGAGGCCTTTAAGCCGAAGAATATAAAGCATATGTATGTTTTGGGAAGCTGTGCTGA
>JAMNYG010000148.1 GCA_023622945.1 Bacillota bacterium
TACCTTAATACGTCTCCACGCGTATGGCACCGTTCTCCCTTAAAATGGATTCCACGCTTTCAACTTTATCATCATCTGTTCTCATGGTAAAAAGAATTTTTCCTTCCTTTATATTTTCTTCGTACTGGCGTCCTTTGTTTTCCGGAATGCCCAGATCAACAAGTCCTCCTACAATTCCACCGGTAACCGCTCCTGTAAGAAGCCCTGCAATTGGTCCTGCTGCGGCTACTATGCCCAGGCCCGGGATGATCATGCTGCCTGCCCCTATCAATAGACCTGCAAGACCTCCCAGTATTCCTCCTGTCATCACTCCGTCCGAAATGTTATCGGTAGGCGCCGTGCCTGCAACATTAGTATTTCCGGCAGCTCCGATTCCCCCGGCTACTCCGGGAAAAGCATCATTGACCATCTGCATTCCGGCACCTTTACCTTCTCCTTCCCGGTCTCTTTCTTTTGTTACTATTGAAATGTCATCGGTTCTTAATCCTCTTTCCTTAATCTGCCTGGCAGCTGACTCAGCCTGACTATAGTTTTCGAAGACTTCTGTTCTGCAATTGAATATTGACTTCTATTCTAGAATTTGAAAATACAGCCAGGCTTATTCAGCTAATATATGGAAGATAATATGCTGTTTTCAGATTCATTTGTTTTCAGCTTCATTTTATAAGCCGTTTCTTACCTTATACTATACGCTGTTTTCCACTTCGAAGCACTTGCCCTGCCAATTGCGGAGAACTGCTTTTTCTTCTCCGATATATAGCAGATAGTTAGGCAGAATGGGCGTCTTTCCAAGGCCTTTAGGACCGTTGACGATGTAGGTGGGTATTGCCATTCCTGATGTCCTTCCTCTTAATGATTCCATGATTTCAATTCCTTCCTGAATCTTAACCCAGAAATGGGAAGTACCCTTGACGGTCTTTGGATGGAAAATATAATAGGGTTTTACTCTCATGGTGAGAAGGCTTTGGTTAAGCTTTCTTACTACATACTTATTATTATTGACTCCGTTTAGCAGCACCATCTGATTTCCAAGAGGTATCCCTGCATCCGCAAGCATTTCACAAGCTTTTTTTGATTCCCCGGTAATCTCCCTGGGACTGTTAAAGTGTGTGTTTACAAAAACAGGATGATGCTTTTTCAAAGTATTGACCAATCCAGGGGTTATTCTTTGAGGGAGGGTGACAGGCGTTCTGGTCCCAAAACGTATGATTTCCACGTGCTTGATCTTTCTGAGTTCGGACAAAATCCACCCGATGGCTTCATCCTCAAGCATAAATGCATCTCCGCCGGTTATCAGCACATCCCTTATTTCTTTATTCCTTCTGACATATTCTATGGCATTTTGTAATTTTTCTCCGGATGCATGGGTATCATGCTCTCCTATAAGCCTTCTCCTCTGGCAAAATCTGCAATACATTCCGCATTGATTTGTGACCTTTATTATCAGCCTGTCAGGATACCTTCTTGTAATAAGTTCTTCGGGAGTCCACCCGCTCTCGTCCATGGGATCAAGTTCACCAACATCATCAAGCTCATGGACAGACGGAATGGCCTGCCTCCTTATGGGACATGAATTGTCGTCAGGATCTATAAGGGACATATAGTACGGTGATATGGCATATCTGTATGTCTTACCCACCAGTGCTATTTTTTCCGTCTCTTCCTGCGACAGGCCCAGGATTTCGGCTATGTCCTCCGCTCGCGTAAACCTGTTTGCCAGCTGCCATCTGTAACTGCTCCATTGCTCATTTGTGGCACTAAGCTTTTTCAGAATCTTTGACTTTTGAAATTCTATTTTTTCTTCATCTTCAATACCGGTTTTTATATCGTTTTTTATTCTTTCGTAGTCCATTATGCTGCGCTTTAAATCTTTTTTCGCGAACAATATTTTTCATTAAATATTAACCTCCTAATGCAAGTTTCAATGAAACGGAAAAAATACTAAAAAGCAAAGAAACATGAAAGCGGGGAAGAAAAATATACAAGCAAAAAATAAAAGCGATTTATCACCTAACCCGTAAGTGAAAATCGCTTTGAAGACAATAAGACCATCACC
>JAMNYG010000188.1 GCA_023622945.1 Bacillota bacterium
CGTGATTGTCATGGAAAAGGAAAATGTACATAATCACCCATTCATCAAGGAAGCAGCGGATGTGATTTTCGAAACACTTGATGAAGCAGTCGATTATGTAAATAGTTTAAGATTTTAACCAGATGTCTATATTAGACATTCATGGGCCGACGAAGACATCGGTATGAATACCGGTGTGTTAGAATACAAAGCAGGTGAAGTGACACTTGAATATATTCCGCCATGTCCGTCAGCACAATCATATGAACTCGCTACAAGAATTCTTGGTGTCATGGATATGTAGAACGGAAATGTTCAAATAAAAAAGTCTCCCGGCATTTCTGCTGGGAGACAATTTTTCCATGAAGGGAGAAAGAAAAATGTATACAGCATTGGACATAGCCAAATTGGTTTTAACTATGTCTGCAAACAGAAAAGTTCCTGTAACAAACCTGAAGCTTCAGTTAATTCTGTATCAATTATATGTTGATTTTTATAGACAGACAAGCAAAATCTTGTTTGATGACAAGTTTGTTACGAGCATATACGGGTTTAAAGTCGAAGAAGTTTATTACGAGTTCAACATATATGGTGGACATCCAATTGAGACAGATTTTAATAACGAAATTAAGTATAGTGATTATCCTGCGATAGTATATCATAAAATCAATGAGTTACTGGATTTGTCGGTTAAAGAGCTTGTGAACCTGACTCAAAACAGCCCTTGCTGGAAAACCTATGCTTCAGAAACAGTTGAAAACGGGAAGAAGTTTACTGAGCGGGAAGTATCGCCGGCAGACATAATTTTCTATGAACACATTAAAGACACTGAGTTCAGCCATCTCAAATCCGCTATATGGAATCATCTGAAAACAGGAGCAGCTATTGAACCACAAATCGGAATTAAAATTCTCAGAGTGTTAGGGCAGGTGGAAATGCAGCAATGTATGATGCAAAATGTTTAGCCAAATTAATCATTACTTTGGCAACACAGAATGGCCACCCGATATCCTGTTGTCAATTGCAATTGATACTATACAACTTATTTGTATGGTATCATCGGATAACTGGAAAAGTCTTGTTCGATGATGAATTTTTATTAGCCGTTTATGGGTTTGTTATAAAAAGTGTATATGATGTTTACCGCGGATACGGTGCCTCACCGATATGTGCAATATACGGCGAAATAAATATTAAAAATTTTTCTTGTAGCCTTGTATCCGAAATAGAAAGGTTAATTAATATACCGGTTAATGAATTGGTTGAAAAAACTCAACAAAGCCGGTGCTGGCAGAAATATATGGCGGATATAAAAAGATACTTGCCAAATAAGAAATTTGTGCAGTTGCCGGTTTCAGTAAATGAGATTATTAATTAGATTATGTTTTTAAAAATGTTTATTGTTGAGGTGAAATTTTGATGACTGTATCCAGAATAAAAATGAAAATTCCCAGAAAAGAGTTAGATTATTATAACCGCCTGTTAGCAATGACAGAGGTTGATTTTGAAAAAGAACAGATATCAGAAGATTCTACTTTACAGACCTATACCGTTGATTTCGGAAACGGCATTGAAGCTGACATTAAAGTTTGCGCCGGCCAAACAAATCTTTTTGTAGACCCGGTATTATTCCACAACGGCAGCGAAGTTTGTGTGCTTGAGACAGCTGACGAAGTAGACGGCGAATACTTTTTCGAATATGAAGGTGTAACTTATATCGCCGAAATAGCAGGGGAATAACTTGACGGGAATTTTGGGGTTAGGATATACTATGTTATAGAAAGTTATTAATAATTAAGTAAGTTTTCAGCGGTTGCCTTAATTCTAAGGTAACCGCTTATTATTTTGTAAAGGGGAGAAAAGGTATGTCATACGAGTTAATTTATAACGCTCAGTTTCTTAAAACGAGCAAAGGTACTGTGGTCCCGGTATTGCTGTCAGGAAGCAACAATGTTTGGGAAGTCGGAAATAAAAAAAGAGCGAGAGAATGGCATTGCAGCGCTTTCCCGATGCCGGAAGGACATAGTCTTGATTTTGAAATCCATGAAATAGAGGCAGCACTCAAGAACTGTTCCGATTATGATTCCTATGTAAAAATACACGGTAAATGGGCAAGTACACAACAATACAGAAAATACATCATTAACTGTGCAAAAAAAGCTAAGCAAATTGAAGAACTTCATGAGTATGACCGTCCTCACGCATACTGGTATGTTTATACCAATGCTAACTCATGCACTGAAGGAAGTCGAAGACTGAATTCTACTGCTGATTTGGAACAATTTATCCGCGATTTCAAGCACAGGCAGATGAAAAAGAAAGACGGAGAAATACTGATTCCAGTTATAAGATTCTGGAGTGAAAAGCTGATTCATCAGCATAATGTCAATAAGAAAAGAGGAAAGAAGCCTCGGCTTGATGAATTTTATGCCCTATGTGTATACAAAGGACCTTTGAAATATTATGTCAAAAAACTGACTGCAAGAAAACTGCAATATACTTATAGTGCAGATGAAGCAAAACAATTTGGGTCCGAAAAAGAGGCATTAAAATGGTATGAACAGCACAAAATCAAAAGCCGTTTCGGTGTTGAACTTTTCCCGGAACACATAAAAGCATGAGTTTGACGCGCGGTTGTTTTTAAAATACAATAATAGTGTAAAGACATTAATTACTGTAATTTTTAGGTAGTGGCTTATTGTTAAGTCACTACCATTTTAATTGAAAGGAAGATAAAAATGCTAAAAGTTGTTGTAGTTGAGCCGGGAGCTAAACCCTGTGTCAAAGTAATTGAGGATAAACTTGAAGCTATGCAGGAAGTTGTTGGCGGATATATTGAAATGATTGCCCTGCCTTATGATTTCGAGCGGGATATCGTCTTAATATGCAATGAGGAAGGAAAGTTGTTGGGCCTGCCCGGAAACCGCAGGGTGGGAGACGATATAATAGCCGGCACATTCTTTGTTGCAGCCTTAAACGATGAAGATGGAAGTCTGGTGTCTTTAACAGATGCCGAAATTAATAAAATTTCAGAATTGTTTTCAGAGATTGAGGAGTTTTCCCCGGAACAAGTGCAGGACTCAATAAAATTCAATTTCAGATATTTTGAATGAATACAAGCAGTCAGCAAGAGCTGGCTGCTTCTTTTTATTTATGTCTAATTTGTAACGAGAGGGTTACAAAATTGTAGTTGACGGTTTATTGAAAAACGACATAGACTACATACAGTGTATACAATAGATTATATGTATATGTGGATTGAAAGCGAGGTTATACTAATGCACCAGATGGCAGACCTGACTGATGTTTATTCAGAATTTGAAAGTTATGAAAAACCATTTCGGGTATATGCGGATATAATTAAACGCCCGCTCGATATATTGTTTTCGGTTACTGCAATTATTCTGCTGATGCCGGTCTTTATTGTTATCAGTGCCCTGGTTTACTTTAATCTGGGCAGTCCGATTATCTTTAAGCAGAAACGGACAGGTAAGGACGGACAACATTTCGATATATATAAATTCAGAACTATGCTTAATAACAGGGATGGAAACGGTAATTTGCTACCGGATGACGTTCGGCTGACCAAATTCGGGAAATGGCTCAGGTCTACAAGTCTTGATGAGCTGCCTCAGCTGTTTAATATTCTTAAAGGCGATATGAGTCTTATAGGTCCTCGTCCACAGGTTGTTAAATTTGAAAAATATTATAATACTTATCAATGGCGCAGGCATGAAGTACGGCCGGGATTAACCGGATTAGCTCAGGTTAACGGAAGAAATACGATAACATGGAACATGAAGTTTGATTTAGATGTTAAATATGTTGACTCTATTACGTTTTTTGGTGACCTGAAAATATTCCTTAAAACCTTCGTTGTCGTGTTAAAACGCGAAGGAATATCTCAGCCAGGGCAAGCAACGGTTGAGGAGTTTAAAGGAAGCCAGAATAAGGAATATATTGAAAAAGCGTCTTAACTTGACAGTGTTTTGGGACAAAATATATACTATTATTAATCATTAAAACTTAAATAAAGTTAATTTTACGGCAAGAATACCATCAAGGTTTCTTGCTGTTTTTTATTGCAAAAATTTAAAGAAAGAGGGAAGTCGGATGTTCTTTGAGACTTTAAATCCATTCGAAGCAGTCCTTATTCTTGTTGCCGGCGGAGTCGGGATGATAAACGCTTTGCTGTTGTTTACCGGGTTATTAGGAAATAACAATTTAACAAACAGCGAAAAACGTTTTGTAAGACGGCTTAATATGGCGGTAATAGGATGGACAATTTTCACTATGCTGATTAAGTCCAGCATAGAAACAGTCTGGATTGTGCCAACGACTCCTTGCATCTTAATAATTGTTTTCAGTTTATGCATCGTTATTGCCACATACAAAGGAGTTAGCCGGAATTGATACTTCCCGAAAATGCCAAGCAAGAATAGAAAAGCTATTCTTACTTGGCTCCAGGCGTAATTAAATGGAGAATTCCATTTAATATAAATGGGTAACAGTGAAGTGATTAAAAATTAATGAAAATTGTGGTATTCGTTAGGTGAACATGCGAAAGGAGATTCTTGAATGAATAAATCAAAAATTGAATGGTGCGATAGCACTTGGAATCCTGTCACGGGATGCTTACGTAATTGTAATTACTGCTATGCCAGACGTATTGCAAATAGATTTGGTGACAAAACTGATGGAGTATGTGATGAATGGCATGATTTGCACACACCTTTTTACAAGATGAATGGAAGGCTTAACCCATATCCATATAGTTTTGCACCTACATTTCATAGATATAGGCTTGATGAACCACAGAAAATTAAGAAACCGTCAAAGATATTTGTTTGTAGTATGGCAGATTTATTCGGAGATTGGGTACCTGATGAATGGATTCAGGAAGTCTTTGAAACTTGCAAGAAAGCGCCACAACATAAATATTTATTCCTTACAAAAAATCCAAAGCGGCTGTGTGAACTTGCGAACATGGATAAATTGCCAGCGAATAACAATTTTTGGTATGGAAGTACTGTCACAAGTAAAAATTCTCTGCGATATCCAGGGCGCTTTAAAGACAATACGTTTCTTAGCATTGAACCTTTATTAGAACCTCTTGATGCAGGATTAGGTTCTTTCGGAAATGCAAAATGGATAATCATTGGCGCCGAGACTGGAAATAGAAAAGACAAAATAGTACCTAAGCGTGAATGGATTGAAAATATTGTTGAGGCCGCAAGTATTACAAGAATACCGATATTTATGAAAAATTCTCTTAAGGAATTGATGGGAGACAATTTCATCCAGGAATGGCCCGATGGTCTCAAGTAGAGTTTGCTTAAATTAAACATTAAAGAGGTCGGAAAGGTTCCGGCCTCTTTTTTTGTTTGCAAACTATTCCAAAACAACATAATTCTAAATACTATATATAGTATAAAATATATGAATTAATTGACAAAGTACAATATGTAGTATATAATACACTTGTAAACTACATAACGCGGGGTAGAGCAGCGGAAGCTCAAAAGCAAGCTCGAAAGTATCATTTGCTTTAGGTCGTGGGTTCGAATCCCACCCCCGCACCCATGCAGATATGATGTTCAATGGTTAGCATACCAGCTTGCCATGCTGGAAGTACGGGTTCGAATCCCGTTATCTGCTCCATACAATGCAGGCATGGTGTTCAATAGGGTAGCATATCGGCCTTCCAAGCCGATGGTATGGGTTCAAGCCCCATTGCCTGCTCCAGAAAAGCGCGAGGCTGTTTTCAGCGGCTGATGCGCTTTTGTTGCGGAAACAACAGGACTTTAGGGAGAACGATGTCGCATTAAGTAATGAGATAATCATGTCGTTAGTAATTAGATTGTGCTGAACGTCATGCGAAAGTGTTCAAAGTAAAATTCGAACGGTGACTGTACACTGCAATAAGCACTGTATACTCGCTTAGTAGGATATTGCTTGAAAACATCAGTAGAGATGATTAGTAAGCTGATATCTAACAGAACGCGGCATGGTTATTTCGTTCAGATGCTTGACTGAGGTAATCCCGGAAGTTGGTTGACCCGCAACTTCGGTTGCAACATTCGGCCATCTGTATCCCTTTCGTTATTCGCGGCATCCGAGGCTGATGCTCAGTTAGAGGGGCTTTAAGCCGATTATGCCGTTATGCGGGTGCAAACCGCAGCGATTAATGCCCGCCGGTCTAACACGGCAGAATCAAGCTTGCCGAAACCGTAATAAGGGTTACGGCATCCCAGGGTAGGGCAGGGGTGGCGGTGCCGGGACAAGTAGCCGTTGGCTGTTTGTTGCAGCCATTTTATTGATAGTTTATTCGATTGGTATGACTATACGATATGCCGGTCTGGTGAAATGGCAGACACGCCGGACTCAAAATCCAATGCGTGAAGGTTTTTCCGTTACGCTGTAAACCTTGATACATCAGGGTTTCAGCTAATCCGACAAGTGAATATCCCTCCACTACATCCCTCCAATTTCCTCGGGTGTGTAAGTGGTCGGATAAAACAATTTAATACGTGCCGATGTGGCGGAATTGGCAGACGCCCACGACTCAAAATCGTGTGCCCGCAAGGCGTGTGGGTTCGACTCCCACCATCGGCACCAAAGACAACGTTCGTCCCCTTTTGTAAGGGGATTTTTTTTATATCTCTAATTCATCAATTGATTCCTGCTGTTCCTCCTGCTTGTCGAATAAAACTGGCAGGATTGCATTAGCCGTAGCAATTTTGCTATTATAGTCTAAATGAGTGTATATGTTGGCTGTCGTGGATATATCGCTGTGCCCCAGCCACTCCTGTATTTGCTTGAGACTTACGCCGTTTGCGTACAGTAAGCTGGCACATGAGTGTCGTAAATCATGAAACCTGATACGCCTTAACCCATGCTTTTCAAGCAGGAGTGCAAAGTGTTGTGAGATAAAGTTTGGTTTCATCCGCTCACCTATCTCATTGACGAGAACAAAGTCCAAGTATTTGTCATTGTAGCAACTACCGCATAACCTCCTGTTTTCCTCAATCTCTTGTTTCTTTTTAGTAAGCAGTTCCTCAATCGGCTTGACCAGCGGAAGCGTGCGTCTGCTGGCTTTTGATTTTGTCTGCTCTTTTTCAATGAGGACATTGCCTCTCCCATCTCCAAAGTTGACCTCCGTTACCGTATATTGTATTGTGATTGTTTTAGCCTTGAAATCTATCGCATCCCACCTTAACCCTATTATCTCGCTCCTACGCAGACTATAGTAAGCCGCTAAAACTATGGGTAACTCCAAGGGGTCACCTTTTGCAGCCTTGAAAAGTTTAGCAAGCTCCTCATCGGTGTAGTAGGATGCAGTGTAATCCTGCTTTTTAGG
>JAMNYG010000174.1 GCA_023622945.1 Bacillota bacterium
AGAAATGGGAGGAACTGCTGGCATTTTCAAACGCTGCAGGGGCTATTGTTACCACCAAAAAGGGTGCAATTCCTGCAATGCCGGATTTGGAAACCATAAACTCTTTCATCAGAAAGGCTTAATCCATTTCATCAGGCAAGTTTGACCGTATTTTTTAGACGTGCTTAATCTGCCTGATATATAACCCCTTCAATACAGATGCTGTTTATTTTTGACCGTTCAATACACAAGCTTAATTTGCTTTAAATAGTTTATTTTGAAAATAATTTTTTTTAAACGTTCACCATAAGTTATTTTGAAACGTTAGATACACAGATTCAAAGTAAAGGGGTGTATATGATGAGCTTCGGATCCAATGCAGGCGGTTATTGCAATGTTAATTATCAGCTTCCCAGGTACATCGAAAGAAAAGCTGCTGAGTTTTTCGAAGAAGAAGACAGGATCAAGAAAAGCATCTCTACAATTGAGGAGTTTGAAAAAAGGCGGGCGGAAGTAAAGAAGTTCTTTTTTGAAGCGATCGGGGGACTGGACTTCGAAAGAACTCCGCTCAATGATGTATGCACCGGTATTATTGAGAAGGAACGTTATTGGATCAAGAATATAATCTTTCAAAGCCAGCCCGGCATATATGTCACTTCAAATCTGTATATTCCCAAGAACATTGAAGGCAAGGCTCCCGCAGTTTTATTTGCACTGGGCCACTGTGAAAACTCAAAGGCAGCCCCCGTTTATCAAAAGGTATGCATCGACCTTGTGAACAACGGTTTCATTGTTTTGGCCATGGACCCGATATCCCAGGGGGAAAGAATGCAATGCTATGACAAAGAGGCCGGAATGAATCTTGTACGCTGGCATACAGAACATTCCTACCTGGGTTTTCAGTGTGAGCTTACAGGAAGCAGCATCATCAGGTACCTCCTGTGGGATTTGATACGTGGAATGGACTACTTGTGCAGCCTTCCGGAGGTTGATGAAACCAGGATCGGAATAACGGGGAATTCAGGCGGGGGAATCCAGTCTACCCTGCTGATGATGGCGGATGAAAGGTTAAGCGCGGCTGCGCCCTGCACCTATGTTACTTCCAGGGAAGAGTATATGAAAATTGGAGCTACGCTGGATTGCGAGGAAATTTCGTACGGAGCCATTTCGGCAGGGCCTAACCATGATGATTTCATATCATTTTTTGCGCCCAAACCAGTGCTGATTGGAACGGTGGACTCCGATTACTTTCCCATTGAGGGTTCGGTCAAGACTTACGAGAGGGCAAAGCGCGTATACAGATTATTCGGGTGCGAGGACAAGGTGAAGCTGGGAGTAGCCAAAGGTACCCACGGATTCAATGATGAACTCAGGCAGATAGTGGTCAACTGGTTCATTGAGACGTTAAAGGGAGAGCCCGGAAACTTCATAACCGATCCCAACATGCCCACAGAAGACAAGAGGTTATTGTTATGCACCAAAACAGGGCAGGTTTTGGAAGAATTTGAAGATGCAAGGACCGTTCATGACCTTATTGTGGATTATTACAGAAAGCACAAGTATTCGTATACCAGGGACAGGGAAGAAATAAAGAACAGGCTGAAAAAGCTGCTCAACATGCCCGTCTGTAATGACAGGATATATCCAAGGATCAGTTCCGAAACAAGGATTGATAATTCCCACTATATAATGGACGATTACATCCAAAGCAATATAGCATTCTTTTCAGAGAAGGATATTATTGTTGGAGGCATATACACGGAAATTGCCGGCAGAAGGGCGGATAAATGCACCATTCTCGTGATGGATGAAGGCGTAAACGAGATTTACAGGGAAGATGACCTTTTAAGCAAGCTTCTCAGGGAAGGTGATGTGTTCGCCTTTGACCCCAGGGGAGCGGGAGTTTTTAAATGCGGGGACATGGGCTCGACTACGTACTACGATATGTACGGTACAGAATACAAGCTTAACTACAATGCCATGATGATGCAGAAACCCCTGGTGGGGCAGAGGGTATTTGACATTTTGAGGGCTTGTGAGTATGTGCGTCAAAGATGTCCCGAAATAAGGCTTGGAATGGCCGGGAAAGGTATCAGTTCAATTTATGTCCTTTTTGCTGCAGTTTTGAATGACGATGTGGAGTCGGTTTATGCGGTGAACATGCCGCTTTCTTATGAGAGCCTTGTGACTACCAGGTTTTACCGTTATGATGTGCGGTACAGCCTGTACGGTGTGCTGAAGGAACTGGACATTCCCCTGATACTGGATGTTTTTGACAATAAAAAGATCACCTGTTATGACCGCCCCGATGTAGGCAGCGTAAAGAAATGGAGATAAAGAAGGGGACCTCCGCTGCAGCCAAATAGGGGAAAAAGGGGGTACTGGTATGAAAAACCTCAATCTTCCGTCCGGTGAAGGGCTTGCTGCCCGATATCCGGGTGATATCGGGATTGAAAATG
This sequence comes from Bacillota bacterium, assembly GCA_023622945.1. GTDB lineage: Bacteria > Bacillota > Clostridia > Acetivibrionales > JAMNYG01 > JAMNYG01. The sequence continues at coordinate 2,439 of JAMNYG010000174.1, forward strand.
ACCCTTCGGTGTTTTTTGTTGAAAGATTCGAATCTGCCTCTATAGAAAGTTTAAGTTCCAAGTGGACTCATATTTTAAACAGGGACGGGAAGGTACTGTCATTTACCAGGGATGTACCCTGTGGCAGCCCTTCAGGCAGTTCATCAATAAAGATGGTGGCAACCCGGGTTCCGGGACAGGTGGAAAGCGGAGGGCATCTTTTTACAGTATTCCGACCCGGATATGAAGAGGTATATGCGCGTTATTACGCTAAGTTTCTGGATAATCACGGATGCAATTCCCATTTTGTGCAGCTGGCCGGTGCCGTCAACCCGCCTGATTATCCGATTGGGACAGCAGGACAGAGATTTGACACGGAATTTTGTACCGGCATAGAACCGGACACTTTGAGGAGTATATCAACAGGGTTTGCCCCTGAGACTTCGGGTGACGAAAAACGTAAAAAGATCCTTCCTCCTGGTATATGGGCTACCTATACATATTGGCCTGACATGCACTCATGGCAGACCAGGGAAGGTAAGCCCGATGGGCGTCCCAAGCCCTACTATGGGAACCATATGCCACCCGAAAAATATATACCGGTAGAGCGGGATAAGTGGATATGCATTGAATTTCGCATAAAGCTGAATTCCCACCCTGACAAATCGGACGGGGAACAGACCTTCTGGATTAACGGAGAACTGGCAGGACACTGGGGTCCCGGGTATCCCAAGGGCTACTGGGAATATGATTTCTTTTACCCGGATCCTGACAATCCTGAATCTGCGCCCTTTGAAGGGTTCAGATGGAGAGCGGCCAAAGGGGAACTCTTTCATGGGACATTAATAAACAAATTCTGGCTCCAGCATTATATTACGGAAAACTGCTTTGCCATGAATGAGAAATATGCCAGGCTAAATCCGGACTATCCCATCAACACTTCGTCAGCTACGGTTTTATTCTCACATATAGTCCTGGCGACAAAATATATAGGTCCAATGACTCCGATAAAAGAATAATAACTCGTAAACTTTCCAGGTTACGAAACTTGCAGGAAACTGCAGGTTCTTTTTCCTTAATGTGAGTAACAGGAACTTCATATTTTAAGGTTGTAAAGGAGGGTCACAATGTCAGGTCTTATGCGGCAAATAGTAAAAAACAGCGAAGAGCTTGAAAGAATTTGCAGGATCAGGAAGCTACCGGATATGAAAGACTACTCTCACAGATGGGTAAAAGCACTAAAACAAGGAAAGTTCCTTTTTTTCGATAAAGGCGGCTATGTCCAGGAGATAGAAGTAGGGCTAAAGGGAATTGACTGGACGGGAAAACATGTTAACCACCAGCAATGGCCGTTAACTCTCAACGGATTCAGTTATCTGCAGCCTCTTGCGGCGGAATATGAAGAAACCGGTGATGAAGAACTGGCGTATATTGCCAGGACATTAATTGAAGACTGGATTGACAGCCATGAACCTTACAGTCCGGATAAACCTCCCAGGTACGGTGTGGATGGAGACAGCACACTGGGCATATCCGTCAGACTGGGGCAGGGGAACCGCCCCGGCTGGTGGGGGACAATGCCAACTTTTGCAAAGAGCCCGTACTATGATGAAGAGTTTATTAAAAAGATGATAGAATCTACCCGAAATCAGCTTGATTGCCTGGCAGCCAATTTGAGGCTGAATGGCAATTGGCGAATCAGCCATCTTGACTGTATTCTCTATTGCAGCCTGATTATACCGGGGTTTGAGAAATACCGGGATTTTGCCGTCAGGAACCTGAATGAAGCTTTCAACAGGCAGATTCAGGCCGACGGCTCACACGAAGAACATACCCCCGGTTACCACGAATGGATGTGGAGCATATTTGCAAGGCTATGGTACCTGTCAAAAGCCAAACCTGAGCTGGGATTGTCCATAGATACCGAAAAGACAGCCAGGATGTGGGATTACTACATCTGCAGCAAAACTCCCGACGGCTCTTCTGCCGGAATCCACAACAGCAAACCGTGGTCAAAAGGTCCCGGAAGAATAGAGGAGATAGAGGAAAGAGAAGCTTTTCTCAAGGCAGCCGGGTTAACCGGTGATGAATGGAGCCTGGAAAAGAACCCGTCCAGGTATTTCCCATGTGCCGGCCATGTATTTATAAGGGACGGCTGGGAACCTGGCGCAACATTCCTGTTTTTTGATGCAACCAACTGGGGCGGAGGACATTGCCATTTGAGCAGAATGAGCATAAGCTTATATTCAGGAAGCCGTATGCTGTTGGTTGACCCGGGGTCTCTTGACTATGAAATGGTAAACCCTTATGGACCTTACGGTAAGTCAACACCTGCGCACAACACGATAACGATATGTAATATGAACCAGACCGAAGCAAATCCGTATACATATAAGGCAGACATATTTAATGAGGCTGCTGTGGTGGCTTCTTCCTATGAGGGAAGCTACTTTTCGGGCACGTACGGATGGAACTGGAAAGACGGTAAGGGGAAAGGGGTATTCGGCACACATACCAGGGTTTTACTGTGGTTAAAGGGAAAATATTCACTGGTCTTCGACGCCATACGTTCAGACAATGATCAGCCGTTTGCAGCCCACTGGCAGTTCCCTGCAGGTGCTTATGTTCTTGACTCTGAAAATGGCCGGTGTTGGACGACAAGCGGAGAGGATAATATAATTGTGCATTGCCTGGATCCCCAGGATTACAGTTTTGTGGTTTATGAGGGAGAAAGGAACCCTTTGCTGGGCTGGCAGGCAGATGAAAGCATGCAGTACAGGCCGGCTCCCATGTTTTCGATAGAAGGGAGGATCAGAAACCAGGAAATGGAATTGGTCACCATGCTGATGCCATTTAAGGGTGATACTCCTCCGCCTGTCCGTGTAGAGAAATACGGAACCAGCGATATTGCCAAAGGGTTTAGAATAATCGGCGAATCCGGAACGGAAGATATAGTGGTTTACTCACCCAATTTGCTTACCCACGTGGGACGCGTAGGTTCCGTGGAAAGCGACGGAAGCATGGTGGTTATTTCGTTGAAACAGTCCGGAATAACCCAGGTGTTACTGGTCGATGGAACGTTTGTCGCATATAACGGGGAAAAGCTCATGGAAAACAGGAAGTTTGGCACCCATATCCTTCGCAGATGATTTTGGATAATTAGTATTAGACCTGTTCAGGTATTTTGCACCGCCTCGGTGGCTATATGGTAAAGTAGGCTGAAATGGCTGTACAGTAAAGTAAGCTATGGTGGCTATACACAAAGTAAGCTACAATGGTTGTCATATACAGCAACGTAAGCTACAGTGGCTGTACAACAAACCAAAAGGGAGATGTTTATGGACTCGGGTAAAGTATTCACCAACAAACTTGCTGTACCTGTCTTTGCGATTTTGTGTTGCCTGTTATGGGGAAGCGCCATACCGGTGGTAAAAATAGGATATAAAATAATGGAGCTGGGTGACAAAGACGTACTGCCGAAGCTATTTGTGGCCGGAATAAGGTTTTTTGTCGCCGGCTTAATGCTTCTTGCCCTGCTGAAATTTGCCTTCAGGCTTTCGGTCGGAATAAAGAAAGAATACCTGGCAAAAGTTGTTCTCCTGGGGATTTTACAGACTTTTCTCCAGGAAATGTTCTTTTACATAGGAGTATCCAATACAACAGGCGCAAAAGCCGCTGTTCTGTCCGCATGTGATTCCTTTTTCGTGATTTTGTTTGCCCACTTTTTATATAAAAGCGACAGGATCAACCTTAAGAAGATACTGGGGTTGGTTACGGGACTGTTGGGCATAACCCTGATAAATTTTGAAGCGGGATTTAATATTGATTTTTCCTTTGCAGGAGAAGGACTGCTGATTTCATTTGGAATTGTTAACGGCATAAGCACCGTTATGGCAAAGAAGCTTACCGATGACATTCATCCCTTCGTGCTTACTGCCTGGCAGCTGTTAATCGGTTCCCTGGGGCTTTTGCTGATGGGCCTTAACGGTGAAAAAAATGTGCTGGCACATTTCGGGTGGGAGATGGCAGGCTTAACCCTCTATCTTTCTTTCGTTTCGGTAGCTGCTTTTTGCATATGGTACCTGCTGCTCAAATTCAATAAGGCAGGAGTCGTAACCCTCTATAAATTTTTCATCCCGGTGTTCGGTGCTGTTTTGTCGGTGCTTCTGCTTGAGGATGAAAGATTTACTCTCAGTATCATCGCAGCGCTGGCACTGGTTTCGGTGGGAATTTTCACCGTTAACAGGAACGGTGCTGCCGACAGGAGCAATATTGCTGATGAAAACGGTGTCGCTGGATAGAAGGAAACAGTATCGCAGGATAAAAGAAAAAAGGTATCGCGGGGTAAAAGGAAACGGTATTGCAGGATAGAAGGAAAAGGTATCGAGAGACAGTACCCAATAAATAAAAACGTGTTTTGTATATATGCCTGTGGGCAAACAAACAAAAATACTGTAAATTAGGTGCCGGTTGTTGCATGAGAAGCAAAGAAGTACCTGGGAGAAATAGAGAAGTACCCGGGATTCATGCCAAATAAATAAGTGCCCGGGATCAGTCGGCTTAGGGGGAAACCCTGTCAAGCCGTTTTTTATTTTTCTCAAAAATGTTAATATTCATATTAAAAAAATTAAAATAATAATTGACATTATTGAGGGATTATAATATCATACTGAATGATAAAAACTGTAAATTGAATGATGAAACCGTAAATTAAAACTTTGTGACAGGTATATTTTGCATCGCATACGACGTCTAATAACGGCGATACCGAAATCACAAGGATAACCTGCAATGAATGCAATACGGTGATAGAAGGACATTTTAAATTGTGCAAATTCTGCAGGCTGACCGATGAACAAAAAGCTTTCATCGATGTGTTTATAAAATGCAGGGGAAACATAAAAGAAGTGGAAAAGGAGCTGGGGATATCTTACCCCACCGTTAAGAACAGGCTTGAGGATGTTGCCAGTGCCCTGGGCTACAAAACC
>JAMNYG010000038.1 GCA_023622945.1 Bacillota bacterium
AGTTCTTCACGTTTTTTGACGCCTTCAGGATTGAAATCCTTTATGTTTGTGCTTTTAAGCACAAGTTTCCACAAATCCTCCAGGACCTTTTCGGCATCAGGATGCCTTTCTCTTAACATCTGCACCAGCTCATAATCCTCTATACCTCTCCTCAGGTTCTTGTATCTTAATGTAAGGATGGGCCTTCCGTCTTTTCCGGGGTATACGAAATTGGTGTCGCCTGCAGGCCAGCCCGGATAACGGTAGGATATTCTTTCTCTCGGCCTTTCGGGCCATACCGTGTAGTTCCATCTTAGGAAACCATCCATTTTCATAAATGCGGTCAGTATTCCGATGAGCCTGCTTTCAACCAGGGGAGAACCTACAAATGTGTTGGGATATGCAGGTCCGCAGCATACATACCACAGCATTTTTCCGTCAATTTTGCCTATGAGATTTTCCAAAACATCCCATTTATCGCATACGCATCCCAGGTATGGGACAAAAACATTTATCCTGTCCTTAAACTGTTCAATGAATTCAACATGGTTAATGGCAGTCCCGAATTTGAAGGAAGGAGCCACTTCGGAGACGGTATCCAGTATTTTTTCATATTTTTCAGCATCCCCGGGCTCGTCTGCTGCCACCACAACCTTATCGATAAGCCCTTTTTCGATAAAGAAGCTTTCCAGGGCCTTAATGTACTTCTTTATCTCCTCTCCGGTCCTGAAAAACTTGAACCGTCCGTCGGTCTTATCATAATACCTTACTTTAATGCCTTCAGGATAGTCTTCGGCAAGCTTGCCATATCCTGCGCTTTCGTCAGCCCAGACGCCGGTGAGTCCTATTATCTCTATTTCCTTGTCTATGCCATATTTGAAGCACAGGCCAATATACCTTTCAACCACAGAGAAATCATACCTGAATTCTCCGTCCGCTTCCTTGACAACCTTAATCATGTTATATTCAAACAGGTCAGAAAGATAGCTTCTGAACCTGTAACACAATTGCCCTGCCCACGGTATCTCAGATGCCACTATTGTAATGGCCTTCTGCCCGAGCCCTGCAAGGGATTTCAGATACTCTTCCAGGACCTTGAAGTGTTCATCGCTCCACAGATGAACCTCGTGTTTTCGGGCAATGTTTGATGCATGCTGCCACAGGTTAAGATGAAATTTATAGTTGGCAGGATCCGGAAGGGTGACATCTTTAACCTCCAGTGAGAAATCAAGGACATCCAGCAGCCTTTCATCCTCAAGTCCTGCGCGGATAAACAGGCTTACACTTCCCTTATAGCTTCCGGCTTTGGCATCATGCGGTATTGATATTTCAATCCATACGCTTTGGACAACGTTTTTCTCAACATGAACGTATTCGTCATTGAGGAGCAGGTCAGCCTTGGGTATCCGGTCGTCATCCTCTATCATTCCTACCAGGTGCATCTTTATATCGGTCTCGGGTAAATTTTCAACCACACACCGGGGTCTTACAACATTTAACAGACCCCTGGGGCTTAAAGCCAGGCAATCGCCTACCGTTACAACGAATTCCTCGCTGCCTTTAAGGAGCAGCTGAAAGGCCACCCAGTCCCTTCTTGCAGAAACCAGCCTGATTTCCTTTGTCTCAAAGCTTACATCGGCATCGTATTTCAGTTTAAAGCTTTCATTTGTCAATCCGTAGTTCAGGTTCATGTATATACACCCACCTTTTTCGTTTTTGTTTTTGGTCCTTAATTCAATGATCAGTAGGCTTTAAGTTTTTCCGTCTTATGCAAAACAAATTCATATTCAAAATTAGGCAATATTGGTATCGGCATCAATCAATATCCACTTTTACACCCACATCCTGTTTAAGCACCTTGCCCGGATAACCCAGCTCCCGGACGGCCTTCAAAATCCTGTTACAATCCTCATCGTAGGCATATACATATGCACATCCTCCGCCTCCCGATCCATTGACCTTTCCGCCAAGGGCACCGTTTTTATATGCGGTTTCCAGTATGCTTTCTATTGCAGGCGTGGATATGTTCAGCGCATCTCTTAAGTTGGCGTGGTGTGCTTTGATCAGTGAACCGAAATGTTCAGGATTGAAATGGTTGCCTTTGATCATCCTTTCAGCTTCCTTGAGAATCCTGTAGTTGTCTATGTTTGCAGAAAGCTTCACCCTCTTTGTTTCGTCAAGCTTCTCAAGATATTTCATTTTGCTTTCGTCAAAGTAAAAATCCTTTACGCTTGTTATGCCGTTTTCTTTCAGGTCCTCCAGGGCTGCCAGAACAGGCATCTTTGCATCCGAAAGAACTTTAAGGGTATTCTTCCTTTCCAGGGAGTCGAAAAGTATGAAACTGCCGGGCAGAGTCCTGTCAATTCTGATAATTTCGGTTCTTTCATTGAACTTCAGGTGGACAAGCCCTCCGAATGCAGAAGTATAGTGATCCATCATTCCACCTGGTTCATTGAATTCAGCAACTTCCGCGTTGAAGCCCAAAAGGGCTATTTTCTCCGGATCATCTTTGTCACCGGAGCCTATGCATTCAAGCAGCAGTTTAATGAGGACTATGATCATGGTGGTCGAAGAGCACATGCCTTTTCCTATGGGTATTTCGGAATCCATTATTATATCATAGCCATGTTCTATCTTATAACCGTTTTTAAGCAACACGTTAACCGAGCTTTTCAGGTAATCACGTTTACAGGTGTATACTATGGGTTTGGAGAGATCTATGGTTCTTTCTTCATACAGCCCTTCTGAATTTTTTGCCCCAAGGTAGTTTAACCTTTCATCCCTGATTTTGATTTTAATTAATGAATCATCTCTTTCAACAGCCTGAGCATAAAATCTTAAATTTATGGCAGAAGCAATTACCTCCAAGCCAAGATAATCCTGGTGCTCTCCAAAGAGACATATCCTGCTGGGAGTGGAAACGCGCACTGTTTTGCTCATAATATGCTCTCCTTTAACGGATTTACAAATTCAAGAAGCCTTTTACGATCCCTTTACAGGCCCGGTCTAAGTCCCGGGTACACGTAAATTGCCCCCCTCCCTTTTAAAAAACATCTTAATTAAATTATATTCCAAACCAGGTTTTCAATCTTACATGTATCTATCCTGATTCTGATAAACCTCTATGAGCGCCAGAATATTTTCAGGAGGTACATCTCCGGGAACTGCATGGGTGGGTCCCGAAACATACCCGCCATTCCCTCCTATGATTTTCATGGTTTCAACCGCAGTCCTTTTTACCTCTTCAGGATCCGCATAGGGCAGAAGCCTCTGCGTGCTGATACCGCCCCAGAATGTAAGGTGTGATCCGTATTCCTTTTTCATCTTCTTGATGTCATATATTTCAGGTTGGAAAGTCTGATACATATTCAGGCCAATGTCTATCAGGTCAGGAAAGATTTCATGAATATCCCCGCAGGAATGGAGGCTCACGAATTTCCCTGCGTTTCTTGCCTTTTCGAACATCCGGGCCATTCTGGGCTTGATAAACTCTCTCCATAGCTTAGGACCCATGATCAGGCCTCTCTGCTGACCCCAGTCGTCTCCGAAATGAATGGCATCCACATCAAATTCCAGCCCTACATCAATAATCCTCAAGTTGAATTCACAAATGGCATCCAGCAGTTCATTGGCAAAATTCGGCTCCAGGAGCATATCTGACAGGAAATTCTCCATGCCTCGCAGGGTCCATGCCCTCTCAAACATGGAAAACCCTATGCCCAGCATTTTAAATGTATCCTTTCCGTTTTCCATCATCTCTTTGCACTGCTGTCTAATCACATCAAGATCGATGTCAGGAAGCCTGAAACCTTTCAAATCCGGCTCTTCAAGGACAAGACCGTCAAGGACGCCTATATCTTTGTCAACCCCGGTTCTGTTCCACACAACTCCGAAATCATCCTTCACATACCCCGGTTTACCGGGAACATTGTGATCTCTTCCTTCCAAAAAGCCGCTGTAACTTACCGATTCAATGTGATTTCCTATTTTCGAACCGAAATCCCAGTCTCCAAGGTAGGCGGCAACTTTATCGTACTCCTGCTGGGTAAAATCGATTTGATATGGAACAATATCAGGGCTTTTATGCTTCAGCGCCTGAATAACCCTCTCTCTCCTTGTCATCCTGTTGCCCTCCTTTAATAAATCTGATAAATCACTGGTCGTATAGAGTTGGGGAAAATGATGCTGAGGAAAATGGTGCTAAGGAATAACAATCGTTGTAACAAAAGATTGCTGAATATACGGGTACATTTCCAAACGGGCTGAACGGGGACGCTTCTCAAACCTCAAAGCATTTCTCCGAAGTAAAGAAGCGTCCCCTTACCCTTTGCGTCCTTTCAGAATTATTTCCCTGCCAACTGGGCTATTTTCCTGTTGACTTTCTCCCTCATATTCAAAATCCACTGCTCATCCCTGGGATACCTGCTGAAGGTAATGGGCTGGTCAAGTCCTTCTTCAAGCAAGTTGATCACAGCTTCCCGGCCTATCAAATCTTCCAGCAGTTTCAGCGCCCTCATATCCTGAAGTCCTTCATAGAACACTTCAAGCCTCAATGATTCTATGGGCCCGTTTTTGCCGGGGTATACCACAAAGGCATCTCCTGAGGGGAAGCCAAGCCCAGCATCGGTCACGCGGAAAGGATCTATAGGATATTTGGAATATCGGCTGTACCAGAAATTATATCCCCACTGCAGAAAACCGCGGATGTTGAATTTATATAACTGGGTACCCAGGATCCTGTTTCTTTGGGAAGGCATGTTAAAGAAACGGTTGGCAACGTCCTTATATTGTCCGCAGCAGTAATAGGTCCAAAGGTTTGGAACGTTGTTCTCAAGAAATTCTTCGATGTGGTTTGTGGCTGGTATAGGATTTTTCACAACGCCCGTTTCATAGAATTCATAGTTTGACAGTGCGTCCATTATGGGGAATTCATCAAGGTATCTTCTTACTATTTCGCTGGCGCTTTTATAATTTTCAAAGTGATCAATATGCGGCTCATCGGAAACGTGGAAATAGCTTCTCTTTTCAATTCCGTTTTCCTTAATGAATTTGACCAGCTCAGGCAGGAACTGGGATAGGAAATTCTTGTACTCTTCTCCTGTTGCATCGGTTTCCCATCCGAAAATCTTCTTCAGCTCACCGTTTTCGCTGGCGACAATTTTGGGAGCATGTTTGGCACCCCACTGGGTGAAAAGGTGCGAGAATTCAAAATACTCCACTCCGTTTGCAAGGCATATATCTATCCAGCGTTTAAGCTTATCAAAACCGAAAGTATATTTATCTCCTGATTTTATAACATCCACCAGCTGTACGGTAGGCCTTTCACCACCTACAGCGGTATCAAGAGGAGGGGTAAATAAAGGCGTGAGTATCATATTAATCCCGTGTTCAACCGCTGTCCTGATAAACTGCTCAATGCGCTTCCAGTGTTCTTCCGAGAAAACTTCCAGGTTATACAAAGTAGCTATGCAATCGGTATGGAACCAATGAGTCACTATCAGGGTCTGCCTGGGGAGTTCCGCATCGAGTATTTCCACCTTAAATTCGGAAGAACCAAGCTCTTCTCCCGACTCTGTCGAAAAGCTTATCTTTATATCATAAGTCCCGGGTGCTGCATTGCCCTTTGGATCAACGGTAACCCAGAGGGAACGCCACTGTCTGGGCAGCAGGGTAATTCCTTCTGCATCTATGGGGTTCAAAATATCAGGGTACAGCCCCGGAGTTGTCCTGAGAACAAAGTCATCATGATCTGCATAACACGGCATTTCCGATGGCACCAAACCTACCTGGCGCACACAAATCCAGGGAGCAAGAGGGGAATCCACTCTGACCTTTACATTGCTCATCATCGGTGCATCCCAGTAATACGCCACCTGGAAAGAATACACTTCATTTTTCAGCATTGTTCCGTTGGTCCATTGGGAAGCTTTCAGATCTTCGTCAGCGAATACCTTGACAAGAGAACTTAGTGTCTTGGTGCGAAGCAGTTCATTCTGCAGCAAAACCATCACCCCTTATTGGTATTTTCATCTTTTTGGTATTGTTATAACCTGCTTTATTTTTACATATACAGTTTATCATCCCACCGGCATACTGGGCAAGGAGATTGTGATAAAGTATGCCCTTTGCCCTTTACTTTTTGGATAAGTAGCATAATAATAAAAGTAGATACGGCAAATACAATTACATAAGGAGATGAAACAATGGATATTATCATAAGAGAAAATTACGAGCAGGTGAGCAAGTATACGGCAAAGGTGATCGCGGATCTTGTGAGATCAAAGCCCAATTGCGTACTGGGACTTGCCACCGGAAGCACGCCAATAGGCACTTACAAAGAGCTTGTCAGAATGCATAAGGAAGAAGGCCTTGACTTCTCCCAGGTAACTACTTTTAACCTTGATGAGTATCTGGGCGTAGGAATGGATTTGGACAAGCCGTATGATCTGGACCAGAGCTATGCCAGATTTATGTATGAAGAACTCTTCAAACACATCAATATCAAGAAAGAAAACATCCATATTCCCGATGGCCGTACGAAGGTTCCTGAAAAATTCTGTAAATGGTATGAAGAAGAGATCCGCAAAGCAGGAGGAATTGACCTTCAGCTCCTTGGAATAGGTGCCGACGGACACTGGGCTTTTAATGAACCCGGTTCATCTCTTGCATCCAGGACAAGGGTTGTGGTATTGACAAAGAAAACCCTCGATGACAATTATGAGAGCTTCTACAAAAAGGCAGGCATCAGCCGTGAAGAAATGCCCCACTTTGCAATTACGATGGGGATTGGCACCATACTGGAAGCAAGAAACATCATAATGGTTGCAACAGGAGCAAAGAAGGCTGCCATAGTCGCCCAGGCACTTGAAGGACCTGTAACTTCCCAGGTCACCGCATCAGCCATTCAGCTTCACAGCGGTGGAATAACCGTAGTGCTGGATGAGGCAGCGGCATCCTGCCTTAAGAACATAGATTATTACAAGCATATAGAAAAGGTAAAAACCGAATATGGAATAAAGTAGCATATTCTTGAATATAAAAAAGTTCTGGTAATTACAGAAGGGGATACACCGTGCATGGAAATACCACTCTGCTTATGGTGTATGCCCCTTTTTCAGCTTTAATCCTCTGGCCCAAATCTGTTTAATCTCCTACTCATATTTCCAAAAATACAATATTTCCGTAGTCCCGTCCTGGCGCTCAATACCGTACCAAAAGTCTCCAATGACAATTATCTTAATTTTCTCGCCCTTATTAAATTCAATTATTTCTTCTGCATCCCATGTGAATTTAATATCCCGGCTGCTTAAGCCGCTAATGACGTCCCGTTTAATGAAAAAAGCTTCAAAATCATCTGTAACGACATATTCATCTGCAAGGCTTTTGACATAATCAACAGGGTTATATACAAACTTATTGTTTTCTATTGAGTAGTAGCCTTTCAAAATATTGGGAGAGACAAATCTTATGATGCTGTCAGGAGGTATAAGATTTCCTTTTCCATCGGTCAGAACGTTTAAACTGTATATAGCTATTGAACCTTTCAAGTCGATATCGGCCTTGAAAGAGCCCAATTCATAAATCTTTACACCGTCATATCTGTAAAAAGTAGTTGTCGGGTCTCCACTTGGGCCATCATCATAAATGGCTAATTCAATAAATTTATCATCCTCAACAAGATCCACCAGATAAAAATCAAATGGATTTTCACAAAATATAGGCAACTCCAATTCATTGATCCGTAATGCAGAGTGGTTCCTTCCCAGAAGCATGGCCTCCACTGTATCCATTTTCCCGTCTTTATTAAGATCATGCTCAACGTTGGCATTTAGCTCCCTGTTTAGGGGATCTCTTTCAATGATAAAGTCATTTTCTATATTGCATCTTTCCAAATAGAAAAATGAATCGATATTTAAGCTTCGTTTCTTTTGATCACATCCAAGTAATCCAATGGAAACTAATATAAGTACGAAAAAAAGCAATGCTCTTTTTCCTACCTGTTTTGAAAGCCTCACCATGCTCACTCCTCTGCTTTTACTATACTCTTTATATATTCCTGATGGTTCATTGTGTCACTGCCGTTTCTCTTATTTCTCCTATTATGCCCTATCCTGTCTCTTAAGTATTTACACAGTCCATTTTTTCGGTTAATTCCTCCATTTTACAGGGCCGAGTGCGTTTAAAGCAATGACATCCTCATCTCCGCATAATCTGAAGATTTATGTTCCTGGAAGCCAAGCTTTTTATATAACGATTTTCCCAAATCTGATGCCGAAAGTTCTATATACGATACACCTTGTTTTTTTGCCAGATCAATCAGCAAATTCAATATACTTGTGGCATAACCCATTCGACGATATTCGGGATATGTGAGAACATTAAGAATCAATCCTGTTTTGCCGGTAGGCCATGACAAATTGGCAGGTTTCTCAAAAATCACCAGAAATGCTGTAGAAACAATATCTCCATTATCATCTTCCATGAATGCAGCAAAGAAATCAACATTTAAATGTTTTAAGTAATACTGCCGCAGCCGGGAACCAATCATGTCTCTCATTTCATGGGTAAGTTCCCATTTTTCTGCCGCAAAATAATCAAATCTGACTTTTATCAGCTTATCAACATCATTTGGATCTGCTAACCTGATTTTCATTGTTACAGCCTCAGATTTTATAAACAATTATATTTCATATTTCAAACCAAGATGGCTTACAAATATCTTACCATTATTAGCCATTTAATAAAAGATATAATTTGCTCCTGTGTTTTCCCATTTGCAATTAATAAGCCCGGAAACAGGCTTTGAAGGATCCCTTTCTGTATACCGGCCCGCAAAGGCATTAAAAAAGAGCCTTTCACGCTTTGTGAAAGACTCTTTGGTGAGCCATCCGCGACTCGAACGCGGGACACCTTGATTAAAAGTCAAGTGCTCTGCCTACTGAGCTAATGGCTCAAAAATGTAGGAAATCTGAAGAGAGGCTCTCCTTATTTCCTCCTTACTTATGGCTGGGATGGCAGGACTCGAACCTGCGAAATGCCAGAGTCAAAGTCTGGTGCCTTGCCGACTTGGCTACATCCCAATATGTTGGTTAGAGGTGAAAAGTTTACTTTTCACCTCTAAAAAGTGGGGTGAATAGTGGGATTTGAACCCACGGCCTCCAGAGCCACAATCTGGCGCTCTAACCAACTGAGCTATACCCACCGTCTGTGCCTTTTGAAAAGATACATGAATATTTTAAAGGGTTTCTGATAAAATGTCAAGCATTTATATACAGTAATTTTAACTAAACAGCCACAATTTTGCCATCATCATTCTTCTTCAATCTGGTTCATCCATGTCGCTGATGATGCATCGCTGGGCATTACCCAGCCTCCACGAGGCGACAGGGTTACGGTGCCTACTTTAGGGCCGTCAGGCAGACACGAGCGTTTGAACTGCTGGCTGAAAAATCTCTCACAGAATACCTTCAGCCACTTTTTAATAACCTCTCTGGAATATACTCCTTCAAAGGCCTGCTGGGCCAGGAACAATACTTTACCCGGTTGAGCCCCGTACCTTATCATGTGATACAGGAAAAAGTCATGGAGTTCATAAGGCCCGACAATATCCTCGGTCCTTTGATCAATTTCTCCTGTGGCGCTTGGCGGCAGGAGCTCGGGGCTTATGGGAGTGTTCAGTATGCTGTATAAAACTTCACGGGTTTTTACATCCACCTCATTATCTGCAGCCCATCGCACCATAAACCTTATCAGTGTCTTGGGAACACCGCAGTTGACTGAGTAGTTGGACATATGGTCTCCGTTAAAAGTACACCATCCCAGTGCAAGCTCGGAAAGATCCCCTGTGCCTATTACTAATCCCCCTATTTTATTGGCTATGTCAAAGAGGATTTGGAATCGTTCTCTCGCCTGAACATTTTCATAGGTAACATTATGCACGGAAGGGTCATGCCCTATATCCTTAAAATGCTGAAGGCATGCAGGCTTTATGTCGATCTCATCTATGGTTGTCTTCATTGCTTTCATGAGCGATATGGCGTTGTTGTAGGTCCTTTCCGTAGTGCCGAATCCCGGCATGGTTACCGCATATATATTTTCCCTTGGCAGCCCCAAAATGTCGAAAGTCTTTGCCGTCACCAAAAGTGCCAGAGTAGAGTCAAGCCCTCCCGAAACAGCAATGACTGCACGTTTGGATCCGGTATGCCTTAACCTTTTGGCCAATCCGTTGACCTGTATATTGAAAATCTCCCTGCATCTTTCATGCCTTTTTTCAGCATCTTCCGGAACAAAAGGATGGGGGGATATTTTTCTTGAAAGTTTCCGGATTTCACGCGATCCGAGAGAAAAAGCCACCTTTCTGAATTCCCTTGAAGGAATGGTTTCCATCAGACCTGCATTTTTACGCCTTTCATTAAGAAGCTTTTGTATATCTAACTCAGTGAATATCAGCTGTCCTTCGCTCTTGAAACGCTCGGACTGGGCCAATATTTTCCCGTACTCGGCGATGGCAGCATGGCCTCCGAATACCATATCGGTGGTTGACTCATGGACTCCTGAAGAAGCAAATACATAACCTGCAATGCATCTGACCGATTGCAGGCGCATCAGATCCAGCCTGTACTGATGCCTTCCTACCATCTCATCGCAGGCTGAAAGATTAAAAATCATAACGGCTCCGGCCAGAGACTGATAGGTGCTTGGAGGTATTGGCATCCAGAGGTCTTCGCAGATTTCTATTCCAAAGCATACATCCGGCCTGTCTTTGGCCTCAAAGAGAAGATCTGTGCCGAAGGGCACTTCCTGACCACACAGCATGACCCTATCTTTTACAGCCCTCGTCCCGGATGCAAACCAGCGTCCTTCACTGAATCCGTCATGACACGGGATGTATGTTTTTGGTACTGCTCCGAGAATACGGCCTTGCTGGATGACCGCGCCGCAGTTGAAAAGATGATTGCCCACCCTTACAGGCAATCCTATAATTGCCACAGATCTCCACAGGTATAGGCAGTAATGGATAACTCCGGGAAAACCAGGATCTGAATCCCTTCATCTTCGGCTTTTCCCATGATTTCAATGATTTTTTCTGCGTTATACCCACAATCTGCCACCTTTATTTCCGGTACAGCCGCTCCAACTTTTACAAAACCGTAATCCATGGCATCCTCCTGCAAGCATATTTGCCACCAAATATATTATCATACTCACATCAATTATGGTAGATTCGTCAAATAAGCGATATGCCTCTGTTGATGTCAGCAGAAGCAACAGAGGCATTATCCAACTCAGTTTTCCTAAGGAGACAATTGCGTAAGCAGTATAATAAACAATTGCGCAAGCCTTACATTTAGGCAATTTCCTTTGCAAGCGGGTATTTTGTTGTGGCAGATACCTTATTTTTTCAGGCTTTTCAGGCTCTCCAGCCTTTCCACAACCTTATCGTACATCTCCTGGTATTTCTGCTTCTTTGCCCTTTCCTCTTCAACCACCTTTGCGGGAGCCTTGGTAACAAACCCTTGGTTGGAAAGCTTTCCGTTGACCCTGTCAAGCTCCTTCTGCAGGTTTTCCCTTTCCTTTGTCAGCCTTTCTATCTCCTTTTCAATATCGATTAACTCTTCCAGGGGCAGGTATATTTCAACGCTTTCTATGACCGAGGCTACGGCATTTGAAGGAATTCCGTCCCTGCTCTCCCGGATTGTTATTTCCGATACACCTGCCAACCTTTCAAAGAATGGTGCACCTTCTTCCAGTACCTTTACATCTTCACCTGATGCTACAAATATGGCCCTTGCCTTCTTTGACGGAGCGACATTCATTTCCGCCCTGATATTTCTGATACTTCTGATCGCATTCATGATTAACTGCATTTTTCTTTCATCTTCAGGGAAATTATAATCTTCGGTATACTCGGGCCATTTCGATATCATTATGCTTGGATCATCGTTAATCAGGTGCGTGTATATCTCTTCGGTAATAAATGGCATGTACGGATGAAGCAACTTCATTGATGCACCGAGAACGTAATTGAGCACATACTGGGCTTCCAGCCTGGTTTCATTTTCCTTGTCATACAGCCTTGGCTTTACCAGCTCAATATACCAGTCACAGAATTCCTCCCATATGAATTCATAAACCTTCTGCAGAGCAATACCCAGTTCGAATTTTTCAAGGTTTTCAGTAACTTCGGCAGCAAGCCTGTTTACCCTGCTGAGTATCCACCTGTCTGCAGTGGTAAACCTGGAAGGATCCACCCCGGAGAACTCAAGCCCATCCTCAAAATTCATGAGGACAAACCTTGCAGCATTCCATATCTTGTTTGCAAAATTTCTGCCTGCCTCGACCTTTTCAGGAGAAAACCTCAGGTCGTTGCCTGGGGAATTGCCGGTGGAAAGGGCAAATCTCAGGGCATCGGTACCATACTTGTCTATAACCTCAAGAGGATCGATTCCATTACCCAGGGATTTGCTCATCTTCCTGCCAAGGGCGTCTCTTACAATTCCGTGTATGAACACATATTTGAAAGGTTCTTTGCCCATATGCTCAAGACCCGAGAATATCATCCTTGCAACCCAGAAGAATATAATGTCATAACCGGTCACAAGAACGTCTGTAGGATAGAAATACTTAAGGTCTTCAGTCTGATCAGGCCAACCCAGGGTTGAGAAAGGCCACAGGGCTGAGCTGAACCATGTATCCAGGGTGTCAGGATCCTGCTCTATCCTTGTACTACCGCAGTTTTCGCATCTTTCAGGAGCATGGTCCTCTACCATGGTATGACCGCAGTCGCTGCAGTAATAAGCCGGTATCCTGTGTCCCCACCACAGCTGCCTGGATATACACCAGTCCTGGATATTTTCCATCCAGTTAAAGTATATTTTTGCAAACCTTTCGGGTACAAACTTTATGGAACCGTTTTTTACGGCTTCAATGGCAGGTCCTGCAAGAGGCTTCATCTTTACAAACCACTGTTTGGAAATCAAAGGCTCAATCACCGTATTGCACCTGTAACATGTACCTACATTATGAACGTGGTCTTCAACTTTAACCAGGAGACCTTGCTCCTTCAGGTCTTCAACAATCTTCTTTCTGGCCTCATACCTGTCCATTCCGCAATACTGCCCTGCGTTCTCATTCATGGTGGCATCATCATTCATGATCCTTACCTGTGGCAGATTATGCCTTAATCCCACTTCAAAGTCATTGGGATCATGAGCAGGTGTTATCTTTACCGCTCCCGTTCCGAAGTCCTTATCCACATATTCATCAGCAATAACAGGTATCTCCCTGTTCATCAGGGGCAGAATGACCGTCTTTCCTATAAGATGCTTATATCTTTCATCGTCGGGATGCACCGCCACGGCTGTATCTCCAAGCATGGTTTCAGGTCTTGTGGTGGCTATTACTACAAATTCATTGCTGTCTTTTACCGGATACTTAATGTGCCAGAAATGTCCCCCTTTCTCCTCGTATTCCACTTCAGCATCTGAAATGGAAGTATTGCAGGTGGGACACCAGTTGATTATCCTCTCACCCCTGTATATGAGGCCTTTCCTGTAAAGACGTATAAATACCTCTCTTACTGCCCTTGAAAGGCCTTCATCCATGGTGAACCTTTCCCTCTGCCAGTCACAGGAGCTTCCCAGCTTCTTGAGCTGCTCGACAATCCTTCCTCCGTAATGCCTTTTCCATTCCCAGGCTCTTTCAAGGAATTTTTCCCTTCCTATATCCTCCTTTTTCAGGCCTTCTTTTGCCATAGCCTCGACTATCTTTGCCTCGGTGGCAATGCTGGCATGGTCTGTACCGGGAAGCCATAAAGCACAATAGCCCTGCATTCTCCTCCACCTTATGAGTATGTCCTGAAGAGTATTATCAAGGGCATGACCCATATGGAGCTGTCCGGTTATGTTCGGGGGAGGAATCACTATAGTAAACGGTTTCTTGTTCTGGTCAATCTCGGCATGGAAATACCCTTTTTTCATCCAGTTCCTGTAAATTCGGTCTTCAACCTGTTTAGGATCATAAGTTTTTGCTATGTTTTTGGTTTCGCTCATACATACCCTCCATCCATAATTTGTTTTATCAGTAATCTGAAGCCATTTTGCTTTGCACCGGTTTTGATGATTCCAGCAGCAAAATACAAGGCAAAACAATTGCCCGGATTATATCATCTGAAATCCCGGCAGAGCCACAAGCATTCCAAGCATTTTAAAACTCAACACGGCCCTGCTCCTCTTGTACTGCTCAAGCTCTTCCTGGTTCATTCCATGCTCAAAATCACATTTTATATCCTTGCCCAAATTAAATCTGTCAACGAAAAAGCCTGCAAGGAAAACCATGGCAAATCCCACGGCAATAAATACAAACGCTGAAATTTTCAGAAACATCCCGGTTTCTCCTTTAAGCTTACAGAGTTTTTTCTTTAAGCCAGCAGATTTTGCAGGCTCATGTATATCCAGAAACAATAACTTTACAAAGCAGCTATAAATTATTAACCGGCTATGAATTATAAGCAGCAACAAGCAGCTGTAAAATATAACACAGCAATAATTTCAGTATACTGTTACATATTTATTAAAGTTATAATAATTAAAGCCTTTCATCCATAAGTTTTGGACGAAAGGCTTATTCCGCGGTACCACCAAAATTCCCCATCCGTACGGTACAACTTCAGGACAGGACAACTTTAAGAAATAACGGCTCTTCACCGCTGCACACTACTTGGCTTAAAAATGCCGTTTGCATGCAGGACTCGCAAGCGACCTTCGACAGGCTAAGGACCGGAAAGGCTTCCACCCTTTGGCCTCTCCTCTCTGGGGACCGTCACTGTCTACTCCTCTTGCTCATCGTCTGTAACTGTTATTCAGGGCAAATATCCGTTTTTATTCTTCAAATAATGATATATAATATAAGGCTTGATGTCAAGACGGTGCCTGAAAAAGGATTTTTATTGAACACCGGATGGCATTACTGTATAATTTTATTTGTCTAAATCTGGGCTTAAAAAATCGAGGTGAACCCTAATGAAAGAGATAAGCGGCGGAGTTACCGCCCCTGAAGGATTTTTTGCAACGGGAGTTGCATGCGGGATAAAAAAAGACGGGAAAAAGGATCTTGCCATTGTATGTTCGGAGGATGTTGCAGCAGCTGCAGGTGTTTTTACAACCAATCTTGTTAAAGGTCATTCCCTCCAGGTGACACAGGAACACATCAGCAACGGATATGCCACTGCAATAATCATAAACAGCGGTAATGCAAACGCCTGTGTAGGAGAACAAGGCTATAAGGATGCCAAGGAGATGGCCGAAATTGCTGCAAGACTTCTGGATACCCAGCCCGAGAATATTTTGATAGGTTCTACGGGGGTTATCGGGAAAAGGTTGGATATGGATGCTATACGTTCAGGAATCGAAAAAGCAATTGCAGAAATGACCCCTGACGGTGGCCATGAGGCGCAGGAAGCAATTATGACCACGGATACCATTCCAAAGGAAATCGCCATAGAATTTCAACTCCAGGAAGAAACCGTAAGAATAGGAGCCATGGCTAAAGGATCCGGAATGATACATCCTAACATGGCAACCATGATAGGAATAATCACATCTGATGTCAACATCTCACACAAAATGCTTGATAAAGCCCTTAAGGACGTTGTCCAGCGCACCTTCAACAGGGTGTCGGTGGACGGAGATACAAGTGTATGTGACATGGTAATAGCCCTGGCCAACGGAATTGCCGGCAATGGAGGAATAATTGCCGAGGACGATGATTATAAAAAGTTCAAAGATGCCCTTGAATATGTCTGCACTTACCTTGCACGCCTTATAGCAAAAGACGGTGAAGGGGCAACAAAGCTTGTTGAAGTAATTGCCGAAGGGGCATCAAGCCAGGAAGATGCCTACAAGATAGTGTGCGCCATAGCAAAATCTCCCCTGGTCAAGACTGCCATATTCGGCGAAGATGCCAACTGGGGCAGGATAATAACTGCTGCAGGTTACTCAGGCGCCAGGTTTGATCCTGACAAGGTGGACATATATATCAGCGACCTCATGGTGTGTAGAAACGGTGCTGCATTGGACTTTGACGAAGACAGGGCAAAAGAAATACTCAGCAAAAATGAGGTAAAGATAAAAGTTCGTCTCAATGAAGGGAATTTTTCCGACAGAATGTGGACCTGTGACTTTTCATATGATTATGTAAGGATAAACGGCAGTTACAGAACATGAAAACTTGCCATATTAACCTGTTAATGGTACAATTATGTCAAATGTTATGTCCATTTTTCGACATTTCGGACTTGTGGCAGGAGGGAGTAATTTGGAAAACCGTCAACTGATAATCTTCAGCGTGGCCGGTGAAAAATTCGGTGCAGACATTATGCAGGTTGATTCAATAATTAATCCTACCAAAATCTTTAAAGTGCCTAATGTACCCTGCTTTATTGAAGGCCTCATTAACCTGAGAGGAAAGGTTTATACGGTTTTTAACCTCAGCAAGAGGTTTAACCTCCCTCAAAAAGCCCCGGATGAAAACTCCAGGATAGTTATCGTCAAGCCCGGTATGATGACAGCAGGGCTTGTGGTTGACAGCGTTGATGAAATCATTCCGGTAGACCAAAACGATATGTACGATATTTCACAAGCTGAGACAAACATGGACAAAAAATACTTCTGCGGTGTAGCTGAAAGGAACGGCAGGAAGGTATTTATACTGGACCTGGCGCAGCTCCTTTCAGCCTCCTGAAGGATTCAGTGATACACTGTTGCATTTAAGTTGCGATATACGTTTACCTTTTTAGATCGTCAATAGATTCTCCTCACTCCTTTAATGTGAAGAAACCTTATGTCCTTCCAGGAATAGTTCTTCAGGGGATAGTTGTCCCTGTCTATTGAGTGGGCGGCAATAAGTATGTTCCCGATATCAGGTTTGGTTCCGGTCTGCACAACTACGGGAGAATGCTGAAAATGACCTCCTCCCTGAAAGGACAGTTGTACGATGTCTCCGGGCATCACATCTTCCACATCCACTTCTTCTGCAAAAGGTCCCACACCTTTGTTCCCTATAAGAAAATTGTACAGAAAATTGGCTCCGGTCCAGGAAGGTGTCCTGTTATTGGCGCTTATATAATACCATCCGAAAACCGGTGTGTAATTCATAACTCCTGAACCGGCATATATTACCTGGGAAGCAAAATTGGTGCAGTCTCCTCCCAGGTTTTCAAAGTCGTAGTATGCAGGATTGCGGCCAAAAGCCCATTTGTGTGCATATTCCACTGCCTTTTCCCTGTTATATGGGAGTATTACCGTATTTCTGTATATTCGTATCATGTTCCCCTCTTTCCAAATAGCCACACATGTCGAAAATTCTAAACAAAAACCCGTGAAAATTAGCATTTAAACATATCAAACAGTAACAACCCTGAAGATTCCAAACAGTCAATAAAAAATCTATTACTGAACAGTTATTCTTAAATCTGGATTATTTAATGGATTATTTTTTAAACTGGTTATTTTTCAACAGGTTATTTTAAATGGATTATTCTTAAGCAGATTATTTTAAAACAGACTATTCCTAAGCAGATTAAAAAATTAACCTGTTCTTAACAATAGCTTAATCCTGTTTTAATCATCAGAATGTAACATGAAACCGCAGAAAAAATTTATGGCAAAGTTAGAAGCAAAACAGGAGGGGTTAAATGAAAAGAATTGCTATTGAAAAGCTTTTCATCGCCGTTATGGCATTGCTTTTAACAGCACCAATGCTTTCAGGGTGCGGTGATGATCAGGACTTAGGAAACGCAGCAACAACAGAAAAAACTGCAGCCGCTGATGATGTGAAACTGTCAGGATCAGTTATCGTGGCAGGTTCTACCTCTGTTCAGCCTCTGGTGCAGGAGCTGGCAGATGTTTTCAGTGAAATGGAAGAAGACGTCGAGATTGATGTACAGGGAGGCGGCTCCACAGCAGGCATAGAAGCGGTAATCAGCGGCGTTGCTGATATAGGCACTGTATCCCGTGAACTAAGTAATGAAGAAAAGGCATATGGATTGGCTTTGCATCTCATCGCTGTGGATGGAATAGCCGTCATAGTCAATCCCAATAACCCCGTAAGCGATCTTGCCAAAGACCAGATTGCAAGGATTTATAAAGGTGAAATAAAGAACTGGAAAGAAGTAGGTGGTCCTGACATGGAAATACTTGTCGTCCAGCGGGAGGCAAGCTCAGGTACAAGGGAAGCCTTTGAAGAACTTATTGGGCTGAAAAAGAAAGAAGGAGACAAGACTGTTTCCATGGTCAGAAGCGATGCTCTTATAGCGGACAGTAACGGAGTAGTTCAGACCCAGATATCAACAAAGAAAAACGCAATAGGCTATATGTCCCTCGGTATGGTTGATTCCACGGTAAAAACCCTGAAAATCGACGGAGTCGAACCTTCAGCCGGCAACATTGGGAACAAAACCTATTCACTGTGGAGGCCATTCCTGCTGCTGACAAAAGGTGAGTTGAGCCCTGAAGCACAGGCTTTCATAGATTTTATAAAGAGTGAAGAGGGACAGAAAATAGTCTCAAGAAATTACATTTCGTACACAGCTGTACAGCAGTGACGCAATACTTGCAAAGGAGCGGATATACAGGTGGATGTCATAAGCATCAAGGCAGCCGTAGCAAAAGACAATGCAGCCAAAATTACAGGATCAAGCAATACACATGCTAAACCCAAAAAGATAAGAAATGTATTTGAGCGGGCGGCCGAAGCAATATTCTTTATCAGTGCTTCAACTGCAATCCTTTCGGTAGCCGCAATATCCGTATATATTTTTACCCAGGGAGCCCCGGCAATTTTTGAAATAGGCATAAAGGATTTTCTCTTCGGAACCACATGGATGCCTTCAGCAGAGGAATTCGGGATTTTCCCGATGATAGTGGCCTCAGTATGCGGAACCGTCGGAGCTACTGTAATAGGTACTGTCATAGGTCTTTTCACAGCCATATTCCTGGCCGAAATAGCACCCAGGTGGCTTGCCTCAATAGTAAGGCCCGCCGTTGAGCTTCTGGCAGGGATTCCTTCGGTGGTATACGGTTTTTTCGGGCTGGTGGTGATAATCCCTCTCATCGACAGGCATTTAGGCGGAGGAGGAGACAGCTTGCTTGCAGTCATCATTATACTTGCCATCATGATACTTCCTACCATCATCAGTATCTCAGAAACATCAATAAGGGCTGTCCCACTGGCATATAGGGAAGGTTCACTGGCGTTGGGTGCCACACATGTGCAGACCATATTCAAGGTGGTGCTGCCTGCAGCCCGTTCTGGCATCATGGCATCAATAGTTCTTGGCGTAGGAAGAGCTATTGGAGAAACCATGGCAGTAATACTGATATCAGGAAATACCGTCCAGATACCTAATGCCCTTACCGACAGGGTAAGGACCCTCACAGCAAATATTGCGCTGGAAATGCCATATGCATCAGGGTTGCATTCTAAAGCACTGTTTGCGACAGGTGTTGTACTGTTTGTTTTCAT
Organism: Bacillota bacterium; assembly: GCA_023622945.1. Classification (GTDB taxonomy): domain Bacteria; phylum Bacillota; class Clostridia; order Acetivibrionales; family JAMNYG01; genus JAMNYG01. The sequence goes on from JAMNYG010000038.1 coordinate 19,501, forward strand.
AATGACACTCAACCTGATACTTAATGTATTTATTAACAGGAAGGTAGGTGAGTGACATGAAAAAAGCCTGTGTTTATGATAAAATGATATATTTTTTGATATGGTTTTTCGCTGCTGCAACTGTAGGAATACTGGCATGGATTCTTGTAAATATAGTTTCCGGCGGGATAAAGCATATCAACTGGGAGTTCATCAGCTCCATGTACAAGCCTGGATTGGACCTGCATGGCATATTTCCCATGATAATTAGCACTCTCTACCTTATATTATTATCACTTGGGATTTCTGCTCCTGTTGGAATATGTGCCGCAATTTATCTCGTGGAATATTCAAAACCGGGAAAAATACTAAAGCTGATACGCTTTGCAACTGAAACTCTTTCAGGTATACCTTCAATCATATATGGCCTTTTCGGATATATATTTTTCGTTATAACCATGAGACTAAGCTGGTCTCTGCTTGCAGGATCGCTGACTCTAAGCATCATGGTGCTTCCCGCCGTTATCAGGACTACAGAAGAAGCGCTTAAATCAGTACCTTTGGCCTATAGGGAAGGCAGCCTTGCCTTGGGAGCCACAAGGCTTCAAACGGTGGTTAAGGTTATTCTTCCTTCTGCAATCCCCGGTATACTGTCAGCCGTCATACTGAACATTGGGCGTATTGTGGGAGAAACGGCAGCTGTATATCTTACATTCGGTTATGCTACACGAATCCCCAGCACCATCATGAAATCGGGAAGAACATTAGCTGTACACCTTTACCTCCTTGCAAAGGAGGGAGCATCCGCCGAGCGGGAGTATGCTTATGCCACGGCAACAATACTTGTGATAATAGTTGCAGTCATCAACATTCTTGCTGCAAGAACAGCTGCAGGAATCAAAAAACATTTCACGAGTGATGCATATACTGAAGGAGGAAACAGATGAAGAATATTGATCATATCGGCAATCAAATAATATCAGCCAATATGCTGAACCTTTACTATGGCAGTATTCATGCCCTTAAAAATGTGACAATAAATATAGAAAGAAATAAAATTACAGCTCTCATAGGTCCTTCAGGATGCGGAAAGTCCACATTTCTGAAAACACTGAACAGGATGAATGACCTTATACCAAATGTAAAAATAACAGGAGATGTTTACTTTGACGGTGTTGATATATATAAGGAATGGGATGTTGTAGAACTTAGGAAAAAAGTAGGAATGGTATTTCAGAAACCTAATCCCTTTCCAATGTCAGTATATGACAACATTGCATACGGTCCCAAAATCCATGGAATAAAGTCCAGATCACGGCTTGACGAAATAGTTGAGAAGAGCCTTAAAAGCGCAGCCTTATGGGATGAAGTAAAGGACAGGCTTAAGCAAAGCGCTCTCGGACTTTCAGGCGGACAGCAGCAAAGGCTCTGCATAGCAAGAGCTCTTGCCATAGAGCCGGATATACTTCTTATGGATGAACCCACATCTGCACTTGATCCCATATCCACCATGAAGATAGAAGACCTTTTGAAAGAGCTCAAGGAGAAATACACTATTATCATAGTAACACATAACATGCAGCAAGCCGGGCGCATTTCCGACAAAACCGCATTCTTTCTGCATGGAGAGTTAATTGAATACGATAATACCCATAAGATATTCAGCAATCCTGAAGACAAGCGCACAGAAGATTATATTGCCGGAAGATTCGGATAACACCAAATCCATGGAATACAAGCAGATTATTATTCACAAGCTTTGTCTTATGCAATAACATACAATAGTATATAATAGTGGTGATATTAATGGTTGCAAGACATTTAAACAAAGAAAAAGGTAGATGCATATATGGCAAAGGAATCGATTTTTATTGTGGAGGATGAAAATCATATCCAGGAACTGCTAAAGTACAACCTCCAGGCAAACGGGTACAAAGTGTCCATCTTTGACAGCGGTGAAGCCATGCTGGAGGAATGTTCAAAATCTGTTCCTGACCTGTTCATATTAGATATAATGCTCCCTGGCATGGATGGGCTGGAAATCTGCAGAAGGCTGAGAGAAGACATCAGAGCCAAAAACATACCAATCATAATGCTGACTGCAAAAAGTGAAGAATTTGATAAAGTGCTGGGTTTGGAGCTTGGAGCTGATGATTATATCGTAAAGCCTTTTAGCGTCCGTGAACTGGTGGCACGCATAAAAGCCATCTTAAGAAGAATTGATAAGTTCTCCATTGATGATTCTGAAATAATAACCCACGGAAATATCACTCTGGACTGTGCAAGGAGAGAAGTCTATAAAAACGGCAATCTCATTGAGATGCCTTTAAAGGAATTTGAACTTCTCAAGCTGCTTATGCAGAACAAAGGCAAAGTTCTGTCAAGGGAAATACTGCTGGAAAAGATATGGGGCTTTGATTATTACGGTGAGACGCGGACTGTAGATGTTCATATCCGCTATCTAAGGCAGAAGATCGAGGATGACGACAACAATCCAACATATATAGAAACGGTAAGAGGTATAGGCTATAGATTCAGCGATAAACCCGCAAAATAGACAGGAGGCATTTTGCAGCGAAAATGCGAAAAAGAATTTTTCTTTACTATATTATTTTAGTAATTATCGGTATGATTGCTACAGGCTTTTTCACCTCCTGGCTGTTTCATAAATATTACCAGCAGGAAGTGGAGCAAAGTCTCATAAATACAGCTAATCTGATACACTACCAGGTATCGGAGAATATTTCTAACGGCAAGAACCCTGATTACAACCAGTTGGCCAGGGCTTATACAAAACTGCTGAACGACTCTGACAGGCAATTTGATAAGAAGCCGGCCAATATGTATAGAATTACTTTCATAGACCTTGATGGCAATGTCCTTGGAGAATCCGACCCAAATACTTATTATCAGCAGATGGAAAACCATAAATCCCGTAAAGAGGTGGCTGATGCCATAAACAGCGGGACAGGCAGGGATATCCGTCATAGCCGAACCCTTGGAGTGGATTTGCTATATGTTGCAGTTTATTCTCATTCAGCAGGATTTATCACGAGAATTTCTCTTCCGCTGGCGCAGCTCAACAACATTAACAGGATTATATTGATTTATACGATAGCAGGCACTCTTGCAGGCTTAGTCCTGACTTCCCTGCTGGCACTGAAGTTTTCTTCATACCTGCTTAAACCCATAAGAAAGCTAACCGATATTTCAGCGGAAATAGCAAGAGGAAATTATTCAAAGCGTATAGAGGTAAATACGCAGGATGAGCTGGGCAGGTTATCGGCCTCTTTTAATGAAATGGCCTCCAAGCTCGAAGCGACGGTGGCTGATCTAAAAGATAAAAACATGAAGGTAGATTCCATCATTAAAAGCATGGAAAGCGGCATAATTGCCATTGACACAAAAAACATTATCGTGCTGATTAATCCTGTTGCCTGTAACTTGCTTGGAATCAAGGACTATGACAGTACAATAGGTACAAACTTCTTTCTTACGGTAAGGGACAACCAAATAGTCCAGCTCATCAAGGAAGCCATGGAGAAGAATATTTCACTTACCAGTGAAATTGTGGTCGGCACGCCTCAGGAAAAAATATTAAGGATCAATGCCACACCAATTAAGTCAGATGAGGAGTTTACAGCAAATGCAGGAGTGATTGTAAGCATCCAGGACATAACAAACGTTAAAAAGCTGGAACAGATCCGTACTGAGTTTGTGTCCAACGTCACTCATGAGCTTAAAACTCCATTGACTACCATCAGAGGGTTTATAGAAACCCTGAAAAACGGTGCCATAGACGACAAGGAAGTGGCTTATAAGTTTCTTGATATAATTGACATTGAGTCTGAAAGACTATATACCCTGATAAATGATATACTTTATCTTTCAGAGATAGAAACCATACAAAAGGATTCCAACATTGGAACTCACAACCTCAAATCCATTGTTGACGAAGTGTTTTCAATGCTTGAAAACCTCGCACGGAATAAAGGAGTATCTATTGAAATAGACGTTGACAGCAAAATAGACATAACTGCCAACAGGAACAGGATCAAGCAAATGTTTATAAACCTCATTGACAATGCAATAAAGTACAATCGCCCGAATGGCTATGTATTCGTTAAAGCCCAAAAAGCCGAAGGTATGATAGAAATTACGGTAAAAGATACCGGTATCGGCATTGATGAAAAGCACATTCCGAGAATATTTGAACGTTTCTACAGGGTGGATAAGGGCAGATCCAGGAATATGGGCGGAACAGGCCTGGGTCTTTCCATAGTAAAACATATCGTCAATCTCTATAACGGGGATATCCGCATCAACAGCATTCCCGGAAAAGGTACGGAGTTTGTAATTCGGCTGCCTGCTGTGCATGTAAACAAGTAAAAGTTGCCTGTTAAACATATAGAAGGTTGCCTGTAAGGCATATAGACAAATAAAGATTGTCTTCGCTGCATATGGGCAAAAAAAGATTGTGCGCAGCATATGGACAAAAAAAGATTACCTGTTGCGGCATACAGGCAGATAAAGATTGCTTATACTGCATATAAAGGCCGGAAGCAAAAAAGGCCAGGCTTGAAAATGCCGAACCATAGAAAACCAAAGCATTTCAAGCCTGACCCGCTTGCCTTTTTTACTTAAACACTATATTCCCATCCACGCAGTCCACCAGTATCCTGCTTCCTTCCCTGTAATGGCCCTTGATGTAAAGCTCGGCCAGTTCATCCTCTATATATTTCTGTATTGTCCTTCTCAAAGGCCTTGCACCGTACTTGACCCTTTTCCAGCAGAAACTCTCTGGCAGCCTGGGTTACCTCTATCTTCATACCCTTGGATTCCGCTTCTTCAGCCACTTCCTTAAGCATCAGATCAATAATCCGGAAGAGCTCTTCTCTGCTTAACTCCTTGAATACTATTATCTCATCTATCCTGTTGAGGAATTCCGGCCTGAAAATTTCCTTCAATGCATCGGTTACCTTATCCTTAAGCTGCCTGTATCCATTACTGTTAAAGCCTATTCCGTGGGGTTTCAGGCTGGTGCCTGCATTGGATGTCATTATTATAACTGTATTCTCAAAGTTTACAACCTTTCCGTGGCTGTCTGTCAGCCTTCCGTCATCCAATATCTGAAGGAGCATGTTGAATACATCAGGATGGGCCTTCTCTATTTCATCCAACAGGATGATAGAGTACGGTTTTCTTCTGACCTTTTCGGTCAGCTGTCCGCCGTCATCATAGCCCACGTATCCAGGAGGAGCACCTATCAGCTTGGAAACCGTATGCTTCTCCATATACTCCGACATATCAAGCCTGATAAGAGCTTCTTCACTCTCAAAAAGCTCCACGGCCAGTGCCTTTACCAGTTCGGTTTTTCCTACTCCCGTAGGACCTATGAAAATAAAGGATGAAGGTCTTTTCCTTTTCCTGAAACCTGACCTGTTACGCCTGATAGCCTTGGCAACACTCTTTATTGCCTCGTCCTGGCCAATAACCCTTTTGCTCAGCCTGTCTTCAAGAGTAAGAAGCTTTTCGGATTCGATTTCGGTAAGCCTCTGCACCGGTATTTTGGTCCAGGACTCAACAACATGTGCGATATCTTCCACCGTAAGTTCTACATCCCTGCTTTTTCTTTCCAGCTCCTCTATCTCTTTGAGAAGCTTGCATTCACGTACCTTCAGATCAGCAGCTTTCTGGTAATCCTCAATGGAATCGGCTGAAATTGCAAATTCTTTTTCTTCCTGAACCTTTTTAAGCTCGCTTTTCAGTGCTTCAAGCTGCACAAGAGTGACATTCTTAAGGTTCGCCCTGGAACCTGCCTCATCAATCAGGTCAATGGCCTTGTCGGGAAGATATCTGTCGGTAATATATCTTTCGGACATCTCGGCGGCAGCCCTGATGACCTCATCGCTGATCTTGACTTTATGATAGTTTTCGTAATAGTGCTTAATGCCTTTCAGGATTTCAATGGTTTCCTCAACCGAAGGTTCATCTACCAGAACCGGCTGAAATCTTCTCTCAAGGGCGGAATCCTTTTCTATATACCTCCTGTATTCATTGAGAGTGGTGGCTCCGATAACCTGTATTTCGCCCCTGGAAAGCGCCGGTTTCAGTATATTGGCAGCGTTCATCGCACCTTCGGCTTCACCGGCTCCCATTATATTGTGAAGCTCATCGATTACCAAAATTACATTCCCCAGAGACTTCACTTCTTCAATGATGCCTTTCATACGGCTTTCAAACTGGCCTCTGAACTGAGTGCCGGCCACAATGCTTGTCATATCCAGCAGATATATTTCATAATTCAACAGCTTGGCCGGTACTTTCTTCTCGGCTATCCTGACAGCCAGGCCTTCTGCAATAGCCGTCTTGCCAACGCCAGGCTCACCTATAAGGACAGGATTATTCTTAGTTCTCCTGTTCAGTATTTGTACCACCCTGTCAATTTCTCTCTGCCTTCCGACCACAATGTCTATTTTACCTTCTTTGGCCTGGTCGGTAAGGTTTATGCCGTACATATCCAGGTATCTTTTCTTCTTGTTGTTTTTCTTGTCCTGCAGCTTGGTCCGGGTGTTATTCTTCCCTTCCTTTTCCTCATGGCTGCTTTTTGGGTCTCTTGCACTGTCAGAACCATCTATACCCTTCGAAAATGCTTTATTCAAAAAATTAAAAAACGGATTGCCATGGTTTGAAGGATTATGTGCCTGCGTAAAATTGTTAAAGCTGCTGAAATCAATGTTTTCCAAAATATTTCCAACCTGATTGTTCAGGTCATCTATATCTTCATCGGATATTCCCGTTTGCTCAAGAAGTTGGTTTATAGGCTGAATCCCTTGCTTTTTGGCGCAGGACAGGCACAGTCCTTCCTGTGTTTGCTTTCCGTTTACAATCTTGGTTATAAATACAACTGCAAGGTTTTCCTTGCATATAGAGCACATCATCATACTATCATCTCCATTCCGCTTCCTGCCTCAGCCTGCCCTATATTCAACACTGATAAATATTTATATATAAATATGCAAATTACCTGTTATTGCAATAATTTCCATATTATTTTTTATACCTTTCTACTATATCAGTATACCACAGAATTAATCAAAAGGTCTATAAATTAACCCTCCACCTATGAACCAATCCTTTGAATAAACAAATTTAACTTTTAAAAAATAAGGATACCTGCAATATAGTCTGTGTAGCTGAAGCTCACGACCATATTGCAGCTCTTTTTATGCAGTGACTTCCATGTACATCTCCACAGCTTTTTTCTTTTACGCAGTGACTTCCATGCTCATGCCCAACAGTTTCCTGAGGAACTTTGCAGTATGGGACCCGGGGGATTTGGCTACCTGCTCGGGAGTTCCTTCCGCTATCACATATCCGCCTTTATCCCCGCCTTCAGGACCCAGATCTATGATGTAGTCGGCAGTTTTTACCACATCCAGGTTATGTTCTATCACCACCACGGTATTGCCTGCATCCACCAGCCTTTGCAGGATGTTTATGAGCCTGTGGACATCTGCTATATGAAGCCCTGTTGTAGGCTCATCAAGGATGTATAATGTTTTTCCGGTGCTTTTTCTGGATAATTCGGTAGCCAGCTTCACCCTCTGGGCTTCTCCGCCTGAAAGGGTTGTGGAAGACTGTCCTAACTTGATATATCCCAATCCAACATCATATAAGGTTTGAAGTTTTTTCTGTATCCTTGGTATGTTTTTGAAAAACTCCAGGGCATCTTCAACAGTCATATCAAGCACATCAGCAATGCTTTTATCCTTATATTTTACCTCCAGGGTTTCCCTGTTATATCTTTTCCCTTTGCACACTTCACACGGAACGTATACGTCCGGCAAAAAATGCATCTCTATCCTTATAATCCCGTCTCCTGCGCAGGCCTCACAGCGCCCGCCCCTTACATTAAAGCTGAAACGTCCGGCTTTGTATCCCCTGGTCTTTGCTTCGGCAGTGCTGGCAAAAACCTCCCTGATAAGATCAAACGTACCGGTGTAAGTGGCCGGGTTGGATCTTGGTGTCCTTCCTATTGGAGACTGGTCGATATTAATAACTTTATCCAGGTAATCCATTCCTTTAATAGCGTCATGATCTCCTGGTCTGAATTTTGCACCGTTAAGTTCTGCCGCAAGCTTTTTGTAAAGTATCTCATTCACAAGTGAGCTCTTGCCGGAACCCGATACTCCGGTGACACAGGTAAGTACACCCAGAGGAAATTTAACATCTATGTTTTTCAGGTTGTTCTCCCTGGCTCCCTTAACCTCTATCCACTTTCCGTTGGGCTTCCTCCTTTTTTCGGGTATGGGAATCCTCTTCTTTCCGCTGATATACTGACCGGTTACCGATTCCTCACACTTCATTATTTCATTCAGCGTACCCTGTGCAACAATTCTTCCCCCGTGGACTCCCGCTCCGGGTCCCATATCGATTATATGGTCGGCGGCATACATTGTTTCTTCATCATGCTCTACGACAATCAGGGTGTTTCCCAAATCCCTCAGTTTTTTCAAAGTCCTCAGAAGCTTGTCATTGTCACGCTGGTGAAGGCCTATGCTGGGCTCGTCC
>JAMNYG010000181.1 GCA_023622945.1 Bacillota bacterium
GCAATTGTATTTCGTTTTGGTATTTATTTAGAGGAAGTATTAAAGTGTGATAGCGAATTTGCAAAGTATAATCTAGATAGTGAGTATAATAGGAATATTGATGCAAAAAAACAGTTGCCCGAACGCGAAAATGGAGTATATCCAGATTTAATTTTACATAAAAGAGGAAGTAATGATGATAACATATTAGTAATTGAAATTAAGACATGATGGAATCAAGATAATAAATATATTAATGAGGATAAGAGAAAACTGCGGGATTTCACCAACAGTGCTGGAGAATATAAATATAATTTTGGATTATTTATTACAATTAATGAGAGTGAACCTAAGCTAATCTGGTTTGAAAATGGAAATATGGTTCCTAGTGATAATTAAATAAAAGAAGTTGTAGAATTAAGATGCAAATAGTAAAACAAGGACTGAGATTGAGAGAACATTGATAGTAATGTCAAATCGTTCCATTATCAATAATGTAGTCATGTATTCAGCAATGCACCATGAGCCGTATCATGAACAATCTCTAACAACCTCAAAACTCCTCTTATCAAAGTTTAATATAATCAGAGAGGGAAGATGTATTGATGAAGGAAATTTTTAAAAACCATGAACTGTTTGACTTTTTGATCAGTGAGGCAGAACAGAATTTTGAAGGATGGGATTTCTCATACATAGAATCAACCCGAAGAATGCATGAGTTTCCGCTAAGCTGGAATTACAGAAATAAAGTGAAAGAGAGAATGAGAGGAATATCTTCCATGCTGGATATGGGAACGGGCGGAGGAGAATTATTATCCTCGTTAAGTCCGTTTCCTGAATACACCTGTGCAACAGAGGGATATGAACCCAACATAGCCATTGCAAGTAAAAGATTAGAGCCTTTGGGAGTAAAAGTATGCAGGGTTGACGATGATGAATCCTTACCGTTTGAGGATGAAACATTTGATCTGGTAATAAACAGGCATGAATCTTATTCCGTTCGGGAAGTTAAAAGAATACTCAAAAAGAAGGGAACTTTTATAACTCAGCAGGTTGGCGGCCAGAATAACAAGGAGCTCAATGAACTCTTGGGTGCCCCCAGATATGAGTATTATAACTGGAATCTGAAAACTGCGGTCAGCCAACTGAAAGTAGCAGGTTTAGAAATAATAGAACAAAAGGAAGATATGGTCAAAACGAGATTTTATGATATCGGAACCATCGTATATTACTTAAAAGCAGTACCGTGGCAAGTACCGGACTTTACGGTGGAAAAATATTTTGAAATGTTAAAAGAAATTGATAATCACATACAAAAAGAAGGATACATCGATTTTACCTGTCACAGGTTTTTGGTTATAGCCGGTAAAGAAGAGTGACACAGGGACGGGGGAAGTGTCACGTTCCCAGGGCGTGACACAGGGACGGGGGAAATGTCACATTCCCATTGTCCCTCTCGAAAACGTAACAAAGGGATGGAGTAAGTGTCACACAGGGAAAATGTCACATCTCTATTGTGACATTACCCCCGTCCCCCTGTCACATGTAACAATAAAGGAGGAATCTGGTCTGAAAACAATAGGGCTAATAGGTGGAATGAGCTGGGAATCATCATTGGAGTACTACAGAATTGTGAATGAAACCATTAAATCAAAACTGGGAGGGCTTCATTCTGCAAAATGTCTTATGTATTCGGTTGATTTTAGTGAAATCGAATTATTACAACATGAGAATAAATGGAACGAGTTAACTGATATTATGGTAAACATTGCAGATATTCTTAAAAGAGGCGGTGCAGATTTTATAATTATATGTTCAAACACTATGCATAAGGTAGCTTATGACATTGAAAACAGAGTACGAATAAAAGTCTTACATATAGCAGAAGTAACAGGCAGAAAAATATCGCGTAAAGGGTTGAAAAAGGTAGGCTTGTTAGGTACCAAATTTACAATGGAGCAGGATTTTTATAAAAAGGTCCTGGAAGATAAATTTAACATTGAAGTACTAATACCTGTTGAAGGTGAGAGAAATATAATCCATGATATTATTTATAATGAATTATGCAAAGGCATAATAAATGAGCCTTCTAAAAAAGAGTATCTCAGGATAATAAACAATTTGATTCTAAATGGTGCGGAAGGAATAGTGTTAGGTTGTACTGAAATACCGCTGTTGATTAAACAGAAAGACGTTAATGTACCGGTTTTTGATACTACAACAATTCATGCCGTTTCCGCAGCTGAATATGCTTTAAATCTGCTTTAATGACGTGACAGGGGGACGAGAGAAGTGTCACTTTCCCGTTGTGACATAACCCCCGTCCCCTTGTCACATTGGGGGGATGTATCTATGGCAAAACCAAACTGCAAGTGCACAATTGAAGGACATATGGCTTGTGCTGCACGCGTGCCCATATTCTCTTCCCTGGGTACGGAAGAGTTGAAACAGATAGCTTCCCTGATTGTACAGAAATCATATAAAAAAAATGAATTGATTATCGAAGAAGGTAGCACACCCCATAACTTTATGATTGTCAACAAGGGGAAAATAAAAGTTTACGGGTACTCCCAGGACGGCAAGGAGCAGATTATGTATATCCTCACCCCCGGTGATTTTTTCGGTGAAAGGAATCTTCTTCACAACAGGCAGGCTGACTACAATGCGCAGGCTATGGAGGACACTGTTGTGTGCATGATTCAAAGGGAAAAGTTTCAGGAGCTTCTTTTTAAGTTCCCGGGAATAAGCATAAAAATAATGGATGTGCTGTGCGGGCGTCTTGAAAAGATGGAGTCCATGTTCAAAAAAATCAGCCCAAAGGATGTGGATTCACGAGTAAACATGGTATTGCTGGAGTTATCCCATAAGTTTGGCAGAAGGCATGAGAAGGGAATACTCGTAGAGCTTCCTATGAACAGGGAAGAATTGGCAAACTACATTGGCGTAGCCAGGGAGACGGTCAGCAGGAAAATATCATCGCTAAAGGATGAAGGCATTATTGAAATACTGGGGAATAAAAAGATATTGATTTTGAATGAGGAAGCTTTGGAAAACTCTATTTGAACACAAATTTATGGTGTCTGAATATAATATAGTAGAACCCATAAAGCTAAAGGAAGAAATTATTCCGCCTTTAGCTTTTTTATTGTGTAACAACAATCTTCCCGGGACCCAAACAGCAATATTCGACTGCGTTGTTGGGTGGGGTTCTTATTTTGATTGCAATCACATATTTTGGGATAAATATACTCTAAAATAATATAAATCCTGATGAGACGAATTTAAAGGTCATACCTTGCGAAAAGACCTGATTACAAACTGGAGGAAGGAAAATGACCAATGTAAGCATTGCTCCCTGTATTTTAGTTATTTTCGGAGGGACCGGTGACCTTACCCACAGAAAGCTGATTCCGGCCCTGTACAATTTGAAACACCAGAACTGGCTTCCTTCAAGATTTGCAATTGTGGCAGTAGGAAGAAGAGATAAAACTGACGAGGAATACAGGAATGAGACGCGTAATTCAGTTAAAAAACATTCAAGGTTTGAAATAGACGATAACATTTGGAATAACTTTTGCAGGCAGCTTTTCTACAAAAAACTTGATTTTCTGAATATAGACGGCTACGATGAACTGAATGCGTTTCTGTCGGGAATTGATAATGAATTTGGAACTGAAGGAAACAGAGCATATTATTTGGCCACTGCACCTGAGAATTTTGAAACAATCATAAAAAACCTTCACATAAGCAAAATGGCTGTGAATACCGAAAAGCCATGGCAACGGATTGTAATAGAAAAACCCTTTGGCAGCAGTCTTTCATCAGCAAGACGACTGAACAAAATAATATCCGGTGTTTTCAGCGAGAGGAACATTTACAGAATTGATCACTACCTTGGCAAGGAAATGGTGCAGAGCATAATGGGCGTACGCTTTTTTAACACGTTGTTTGAGCCGTTATGGAGCAATAAATATATAGATAATATCCAGATATCATCCTGTGAAACCATCGGTATAGAAAACAGGGGGGAATATTACGAGAAAACGGGCGCCCTTGGCGATATGGTCCAGAATCATATGCTGCAAATTCTTGCTCTTTTGGCAATGGAGCCTCCTAACGCCTTTAATGCGGAAGCCATAAGGGATGAAAAAGTGAAAGTTCTAAGCTCCATTAAAGAATTCACTTCCTATACTACGGCATGTGATGTAGTACTGGGACAGTATTCCGAAGGCGAAGTGGAAGGCAGGAAAGTACCAGGATATAGGCAGGAAAATAAGGTTTCGCCGGATTCTGAAACTGAAACCTTCACGGCCTTGAAAATTGAGGTGGATAATCCAAGATGGAAGGGCGTCCCCTTCTACATCCGGACGGGAAAAAGGCTTGCTGCTAAAAGGACTGATATTGTCATAGAACTGAAGCCTTCGCTATACATATCAAACCCTGTAGACAGCAATATACCAAACCCTGTATTCAGCAGCGCACCGGGACCCAATTTACTGGTGATCAGAATACAGCCCAGGGAAGAACTGTTTATACAGTTTAACACAAAAAGGCCGGGGATACTGGAAAAGATATGTCCTGTAAGGATGACCTACTGCCAAAAATGCGAAATCTGCCAGGCGGAGAATAACTCGCCTGATGCATATGAGAAACTGATAATTGACGTTATTAACGGTGATTCAACGCTCTTTACAAGGTGGGACGAGGTTGAAAAATCATGGGCATTCATAGAAAAGATTAAGGCTTTGAAAGAAGCGGGGAAATGCTGTTTTTCATTCTACAAGCCCGGAACCTGGGGACCTGAAGAATCGGAGCACCTTTTGGAAAGAGACGGCAGACACTGGTGGAATTTATAGGAGGGATCAGAGTATGAAGATTTATGACATTTCCATGAGTATTCATCCTGATATGCCAATATATAAAAACAAAGCCGAAAAAATCCCAGTTTTCGAAGTAACCCGGGACTTTTCCTCCGGCAGTGTTTTTGAATCAAAAATTACAATTGATATGCATACCGGTACTCACCTGGATTCGCCCCTTCATGTTATAGAAAACGGCAAAACGATAGGAAGCATAGATTTATTCAAGGTAATAACCAAATGCAAAGTGATAGATATGACCCACATTGAAACAAAAATAACAAGGACTGATCTGGAGCAGGTAAATATCATTCCGGGAGATTTTGTGCTTTTTAAGACCAAAAACTCTTATACAAACAAGTATGAAGACAGTTTTATTTACCTGGATGAAAGCGGGGCCCAATATTTACGGGATAAAAAAATCAAAGGGGTGGGGATTGATTCTCTCGGCATAGAAAGAAATCAGCCGGGTCATCCGACCCATAAGCTGCTGCTTGGGTCAGATATATTGATACTGGAAGGACTCAGGCTGGCTGAAGTTAATGAAGGAGAGTATTTTTTAATTGCCCTGCCTCTTAAAGTTGACAGGGCTGAGGCCTGTCCCGTCAGGGCGGTGCTTCTGGATGGATTGCCGTAATTTCTGAATTAATTGCCGTAACTTTCGGATGAATTATCGTAGCCTTTGGCTGAATACCATATAAGGTGGAGCAGTTTTGCATATTTGTTTATTTTTCTTGAATTTTGACTTGAATCACAGAAAAAAACATTGGGGAGATATAAGATAGAATACAGAAAAGAAGATCAGGAAACAGATCTGGAAACAGGAGGAAATGATGTGACCAAAACCATAGATTTTACCAAAACCGTATATGAACTATGCAAAGAAGATCCCCAGGTAATTGAGATAATGAAAGACCTTGGTTTTGATCAAATAACCAATACAGCGGCTCTTAATACTGTAGGACGTTTTATGACCATTCCGAAAGGGGCAGCCATGAAAAACATAGAACTGGAGAAAATAAAGGAGGCTTTTTCCAAAAAGGGATACAGCATCAGGGAATGATTTATGCAATCAAATGATTTATACAATTAACGATTTATACGATTACTTGAACAAACATTTTTGATATTGCTCATTTTTCATATTGCTGAACATATGACTTCCTAATTGTTAAAGATATTTTTGTATTTTAAAACAAACAACTTCTGTACGGAGTAATTTTAAAACGGATAATTTCCGTATCGATTCAAAAACCACAGGAGGTATGACATGCTTGACATAGCAATATTAAAGCGGCAGCATGAGGAAATACACGATGTGATTTCAGAAATAAGGGAGAGCATAAAAGCTGAAGGCAATCTGGAAAACAGGGCTTCTGATATTGCCCAAAAAATAAACCTTTTGGCGGGAAAGCTGAAAATCCATCTTGGAACTGAAGATCGGTACATGTATCCATACATATTGGAAAAAGGAAACCATGAGTTAAAAAAAGTGGCTGAAGAATACGTGGAAGAAATGGGAGATATAAGCGAGAAATTTTCGGAATATAAAACCCGATTTAATACAAAAAGCAAAATAATCAGCGACCTGGAAGGGTTCCTGTCCGAGAGCGCAAAGATATTGAGAATGATAGAGGAAAGGATAAAAAAAGAAGATACAAATTTATACCGGGTTTTAGGCTCGTAATTGTTCTTTACATACAACAAATCAAAAAAGGAGGCAACTAAATTATGAAAATAACAAAGGAAATGACTATTGGCCAGGTTATAAGGGCTAATCCAAACGCGGTGCAAATTTTAATGAGCTTTGGAATGGGGTGTATCGGATGCCCGTCGTCACAGGCTGAAACATTGGAGGAAGCTTCTTTGGTTCACGGTATCAACCTTGAGAAGATGCTGGAAGCTTTAAACCAGGAGTAAAAGATAAGAAGAGTATTTGCAAGATAAGACAAGTATTTGCATGCGGGCAGGTGCCATATGAACTGTATCGAGCTGATGATAAATGAACATAAGAATATAAAGAGAATGCTTGCCGTCATCCGCAAGTACTGCAGCAGAATACTGTACGGTGAGGAAATACGGTATGAGGATTTTTATAAGATGATTGATTTTATAAGAAATTATGCTGATAAGCATCATCATGGAAAAGAAGAGTTGCTTTTGTTTGAAAAAATGGTGG
>JAMNYG010000096.1 GCA_023622945.1 Bacillota bacterium
TAGGCATTCAAAACCTTTTCCCTGCCGGCAAATGCGCTTACCAGCATAATGAGGGTGGAGCACGGCAGATGAAAATTGGTTACCAGGGCATCTACAATTTTGAACTGATATCCCGGATAAATGAATATGTCGGTCCATCCGCTTCCGGGAGCTATTCTGCCTTCCTTGTCACTTATGGTTTCAAGTACCCTGCAGCTGGTTGTTCCAACCGCGATAATTCTTCCGCCTGCTTCCCTTGCAGAATTTATTCTATTGCATGTTTCTTCGGATACGCTGTAAAATTCCGAATGCATCTTATGCTCTTCAATATTTTCTGTTTTCACCGGTCTGAAGGTTCCGATGCCCACATGAAGAGTCACAAATGCTTCGGTAACCCCTTTTTGGGCCAGTTTTTCCATAAGCCCGCGGGTAAAATGCAGACCTGCCGTCGGTGCCGCTACGGACCCTTTATTTCTGGAATAAACAGTCTGATATCTTTCGGTATCATCCAGTTTTTTTGAGATATACGGAGGCAGCGGTATTATTCCGATTTTATCCAGTATCTCTTCGAAGACACCTTCATAATAAAACCTTACCAGTCTGTTTCCCTCTTCCAGAATATCTATAATTTCAGCTTTGAGGATGCCTTCACCGAACACGAATTTTGTTCCGGGCTTTGCCCTCTTTCCGGGCTTTAAAATTACCTCCCATAAGTCCTTTTCAATCCTTTTTATTAAAAGAAATTCTATCTTTCCCCCTGTGTCTTCCCTGACTCCCAACAGCCTTGCAGGTACAACCCGTGTATCATTAAAAACCAGGCAATCTCCCGGATTTACGAGATCAATAATATCGGTAAATCTTTTATGTTCCACATTTCCGGTGATTCTGTCCAATACCATGAGCCTTGACATAGCCCGATCTTTAAGAGGCTCCTGGGCTATAAGCTCTTCCGGCAGCTCGTAACTGAAATCTTCAAGCTTCATATATAACACCTTGGTCTTTCTGTTATTTTTCATTCTTATCCATTCGAGATTAAATCATACATTAATTCAAAATATTTTACAAGGTTTAATGATATAAGCCGTAACATAATTTTTTATTGTCATTCCATATTGTTTTTTGTATAATGTATTGCAATAATATTTTTGCAGCGTATGTACAGCCCTGCATTTTTTATTTGTGTCCGGAGAATTTAACCTTATGCAGTATGAGGCGCATATCATACTAGTATAAGTTTTTATAATGAATGTTATACTGAACATAAAACGGAGGCATTGAATATGATTGTAGCAAAATTTGGTGGTACGTCACTTGCCAGTGCAGAACAGATAAAAAAAGTCTGTAATATCATTTTGTCTGACAACAGGCGTCGTCTTATAGTTGTTTCGGCTCCGGGAAAGCGCCATAAGGATGATATAAAGGTAACCGATCTTTTGATCGCATGCGCAAGGAAATTCCTTGCCGACGGTTCTGCTGAAGCAGAGCTTGATGCAGTTATTGAAAGGTTTGCCGAAATTGCCTGTCAGCTGGGATTAGGCAAGGATATCGTTGAGTTGATTTCAAACGATCTGAATGCACGAGGTTCATAGATTCAATGAAGGCTGCAGGAGAAGATAACTGTGCAAAGCTTGTTGCTGCCTACCTTCGCAGCATTGGAGTGGAAGCCAGATACATAAATCCCAGGGAGGCAGGCCTGCTGCTCAGCAGTCAATACGGCAACGCTCATGTTCTGCCGGAATCCTATGAAAACCTCCGAAAGTTGCGTGATAATAAAGAGATCATGATATTCCCCGGTTTTTTCGGCTATACTCCTGAAGGCCATATTGCTACTTTCCCGCGGGGAGGTTCCGACATAACGGGGGCAATTCTGGCTGCCGCTGTTAATGCCGAATTATATGAGAATTTTACCGATGTGGATTCGGTATTTGCTGCAAACCCAAAAGTCATTAAGAATCCCAGGCCAATTACCGAGCTCACTTACAGGGAAATGCGGGAACTTTCTTATGGAGGCTTTACGGTGCTTCACGAGGAGACTCTTGAACCTTTGTTTTATGCAGGCATTCCGGTATGCATAAAGAACACCAACAACCCTAACTGCAAGGGAACAATGATAGTACCTGAAAGGAAGTACATTCCCAATCAGGTTATCGGCATTGCATGCGATACAGGTTTTTGCAGCATAAACATCTCCAAATTTCTCATGAACAGGGAAATCGGTTTTGGACGCAGATTGCTTCAAATACTGGAAGAGGAAGGCCTGTCATATGAACATACTCCATCCGGCATTGACAATATGTCCGTTATACTGAGGGAATCCTTTTTCAGCCGGGAAATTGAAGAAAGAGTAGTAAACAGGATGAGAGTAGTAAACAGGATGAAAAACGAACTCATGCTTGATGACATCCATGTACAGCACGGCATGGCAATCGTCATAATCGTGGGAGAAGGAATGTATAATTCAATAGGTATTGCCGCAAGGGCAACAGGAGCCCTTGCAAAATCATCCATAAATGTTGAAATGATTAACCAGGGTGCCTCCGAAATAAGCATGATGTTCGGCATAAGGGGAACTGACGCCGACAAGGCTGTCAGGGCGCTGTATGATGAGTTTTTCTCCGAGTAAGCCAACAACTGAATTCATCAAATACCTGGTTGGATCGATTTTAAAGGGGTCAGGATCGGAACTTCATTCCGTCCTTTGACCCCTTTTCATTTCATTCTATTGTTTCAATTATGATTCTGTTGACCCTATTTATCCACATTATGCCTATTAACCCTATTAGCTCAGTTGTCTCAATTATCCTATTATCTTTATTCCTTTTATCTCTATTCCCTGGTTTCTCTTGTCTTTCTGCAAGCACTTATATCATTTCACTGTCTCTATTGTGGTACCGGGGAAATAATGCCTGATGATTTCATCATATTTGAATCCGGCATTTGCCATGCCTTTTGCTCCTTCCTGGCTCATGCCAACGGCATGTCCCCATCCTTTTCCGGTAAAGGTGTACTCCGTTGGCACCAGTGGAACCTCTTTCTTTACACCGTCAGCACCCATAATCACAACTTTGTTGTTTTCACTCTTTAAGGTCTTTAATCCTTCAGAAGTGATGACTTTCTTACCGCTGAGCTGGCTTTCAACTATATCTGCCTGAATGTTTCCTTTATCCGTTTCCTTTTCACCGGTTATGCTTTTAATAACTGCAATGTCTGAATCGGTGGAAATGGTGTACCACTGGCTTGGCAGGCTGAAAACATCCCTGCACCCGCTCTTCTGAAAAGCAGCGTTTCCTTTTGCTCCTTTTATGACAAGTTCAACAGCCCTTCCCACTTCTGACGTCTTTGTGATCTCCATTCCCAGAACCTGTCCTATGTCATTACCCCTGCCCTGTAATATTTCTCTTACTCTTTCTGCAGTAAGGGTTACCTTCCAGTTATACAGATACGAGTTGCCTGATTCGTACTTGTCTTCAACGCTTTGAAGATACGGAAGATCAGCCACCCAGACGTTTCTGGAAGCTTCGGTCCATCCTCCGCTTGAAGCAAAGAAATAAACCTGTGCCCTGCTTCCGTTATGCATTACCACCAGTCCGGAGGTATCCTTCACCGCCTTGGTTGTTGCCGGATGTTCATTGTTATATCCTTTATACACCTGAAATCTTGTGGTAGGGTCTACGTCAAAGCCCCATTTCTTGTATGCATTCATATTGTTCAGGGCATAAGTCCTGGCAACTATTGCCTGGGCCTTAAGGGCTTCAGGATGGGCACTGGCTTCCAGCTCGGAAGGAACTACGCTGTACAGGTACTCTTCAAGATCCAATATATTTATGACCGTCATATCGCTGTCAGCATACCTTCTTACTTCCAATCCGCCCCTGTATCCGGAATTGCCGATTCTGAATATGCAGGGATCATTCTCCTTCCCAGGATATATCTGCAAACGGCTTTCCTTGCCTGCAAAGGCAAGAAGAACTGCATCGCCTTCACCGCATATGATAATGCCGCCTGAAGAAGGCTGTATTATTGCGCAAGATTCATCCTTCAGCTTTTCTGCCGTTATTTTGTCCATTTCCTCCTGTGCTTCCTTCTCTGATGTATAGAACCCTGTCCATACCTGCCAGGTATCCGCGAAAGCAGGATAGGCATCTATACCCTTTTCTCTAAGTTCATTAATCTTGGTCTGCACAGACTCCGGATCTTTTAAATCCTGGCCTATCTTTATATGATAAGGGCCTTTTTTTGTTCCGTCAGGAATATTGGGAGAGGAAGGGTCATATTCCCTGAATGTCTTGTCGGAAAATACATAATATGTATCTTTCCTGACGGTAATCCTGTTGCCTGCAGGTACTACCGCCAATACCGAAAAACTGCCGTCTTTTTCAAAACCTATATCCAGTCCTTTCTCAGCAGTGACATTAAAGACAGAAACCCCGGTATTACCGTAGTACAACCCAACTCTTATCATAATTTTAGGCTTTGTCTCAGAGCCCCCGGTTGCCTGAACGACAGAAGATGAAAAAGGCAGGATGGTTATGAATATTGCAAATATCAACAACACTGCGAACTTTTTATATACTTTTGTCATTTGGACCTCCGTTTTCTTTTGTACTGATTAAGATGGAATGTTCGACAAAAATATTGTTTTTTCCTTCTTAACGGAAAATTGTAACAATCTTGAAATGTTATTGACTTATTTAACATTCTGTCATGACAAATTTATTTGACATTCTGACATGACAATGTTATTATGAAAAAAACAAAAAACTGAATAAAATACTCGGAACAGTAGAGGCGCGTTTTGCAAGAGTAGAACTGCTGAGATTTATGGGGTTGATGATGTGGTTTGAAAGGGCAAGACGCCGAAGGATATGTTCACCCATTTGGACATGTCCTGGTTAAACAGTTAAGAGCTGTTTAACTGTCATCAAGTAATTGATGGAGCGCTATCTGTTCGGTAAATACTTTACACATGAATATGTGTTTGTTTTACAGAACTGTTGGTGCTCATTGCCAACAGTTCTATTGATGTTGGGGCAATGAAGCGCTATACTTAAATAAAAACATGGTGTTGCTGAACTTTTCTTCAATCTGTCTTTTACATCAATGTATATGCATAAAATGTAATGACAATAATTTGAAAGGGTGTTTTATTATATGAGTACGAGAAAACGGGTATTCACAGGATCCGGTGTAGCAATCGTAACACCGTTTAAGGATGACGGCGTGGATTTTGAAAAGCTTGGTGAACTTATCGAATTTCAGATAAGAGAAGGAACCGATGCGCTGATTATCTGCGGTACAACCGGAGAAGCTTCTACCATGCCTGATGAAGAACACAAGACTGTAATTAAATTTGCGGTGGAAAAGGTTAACAAGAGAATTCCAGTAATTGCAGGTACCGGAAGTAATGATACCCGTCATGCCATAGAGTTAAGCAGATATGCAGAAGAAGTAGGAGCAGACGCAATTCTGAGCGTCACCCCGTATTATAATAAAACCACACAGAAGGGCTTGTACGAACATTTTAAAGCAATAGCAAAAAGCATCAGTATACCTGTAATTCTGTACAATGTCCCCTCAAGGACAAATCTGAACATAAATCCTGAGACCATGCAGGCTCTTTGCGAATGCGAAAACATTGTTGCAGTGAAAGAATGTAACTTTCACCAGGTTGGCGAAGTAATAAACCTGTGCGGACCTGATTTTACGGTATACTCAGGAGAAGACGCCATGACGGTACCTCTTCTCTCGCTGGGAGGTAAGGGTGTTATCTCGGTTATGGCCAACATAATACCTCGTTATACCCGTGATATGGTTCACAAATATCTTAATGGAGATACAGAAAGCAGCCGAAATATGCAGCTGGCGGTGTTACCGCTCCTCAAGGCTTTGTTTTCGGAGGTAAATCCCATACCCATAAAGGCAGCAATGAACCTTATGGGATTGAATGTAGGCAAATGCAGGATGCCCCTTGTTGACATGAGCGAAAAAAATCTTGAACTGCTGAAAGCAGAGCTTAGAAAATTCGGATTGATACAAAATTAGGAAAGAGCGTGATCAAATGATAAAAGTGTTGATGAACGGATGCAACGGAAAGATGGGCCAGGTGATCACAAGGCTGGCAGGAGAAAGCGATGAATTGAAAATTGTGGCCGGATGTGACATAAATGACGATATAAAAAATGATTATCCGGTTTTTAAAAACATAATGGACTGTAATGTAGATGTGGATGTAATTATCGATTTTTCAAATCCTGCTGCATTCGATAAACTTATTGATTTTGCAACTTCAAGAAAAATACCCCTTGTCATGGCCACCACAGGTTTATCCCAGGATAACATACAAAGGCTCAAAGATGCATCGAAAGTTATACCCATATTCTTTTCGGCAAATATGTCATTGGGAATAAATCTTGTGGTAAGTCTTGTGAAGAAGGCTGCAAAGGTCCTTGAAGGCAACTTTGACATAGAGATTATAGAAAAACATCATAACCAGAAACTTGATGCACCAAGCGGAACGGCCCTGTTACTTGCCGATGCCATAAATTCCGTATTGCAGAACAAAAAGGAATATACATATGACAGGCATTCACAAAGAAAAAAGAGGAACGCAAACGAAATCGGCATACATTCCGTCAGGGGCGGAACCATTGTAGGAGAACATTCTGTGATATTTGCAGGAACTGATGAAATTATTGAAATAAACCACTCTGCCCTTTCCAAGGACATATTCGGCACGGGTGCTCTTAAGGCTGCAAAATTTATATACAACAAAGCTCCGGGGTTATATACCATGGACCATCTGATTCAGGCTGAATAGTTATTGTGCCTCACTTTAATTCTGAAGGAGGTGTATGGATGAATGGCCAACAAGCCTGTTACAAACATCAGTGTTACATATAACGTGGCATTGGTGACGGTAGACAATCTTCCAAACGATATGAAGCTGGTTTCGGATATCTTCAATGCCATTGCAGCCCAAAACATTAACATTGACATGATAAGCCAGGCTCCTCCATACAAAGGTACCATAAACCTGTCTTTCAGCATGCCGGCCGGGGATCTTGTGAAAGCCATAAGTGCCCTTAATACTTTTAAAAAGAAAATACCTAAACTTCTTGTAGAAGTAGATGCTGACAATACAAAGATATCGGTGTACGGAGAAGAAATGAAAAACCTTCCCGGGGTTGCTGCAAGGCTGTTTACCGTTTTGGCTGAAAACGGTGTGGAAGTCAAACTGGTAACCACTTCAGAGGTAGATATATCATATCTGGTGTATACCAAAGATGAAGGCAAGGCAATTGAAGCCATCAAAAACGAATATAACCTTGAATGAATTCAGGCATCACCCATATAACCTTAAACCATACAAAAGAATCCCAAACAGATAAAAGCCTCTTAAAAAGAGGCTTTTATCTGTTCTTTATGATCAGTATACGTTTTATCTTTTCTTTAACTTTGTCCGGATGCCACAATTTTCATCAATCGTTTTATCGGTTCCATTTTTATAAGATGTTATTTTATAAGATTCTATTTTATAAGACGCAATTATCTTCTTTACCTTATAAGATATCCTTATCTGCTTTTAGGATCAGGCATTTTGCCGTCAAGCAGGTTCTCATCGCTGAATATTTTCTCCTGGTTTTCATCTTCTATGATCTCAACACTGTTCTTCGATGTCATATACTTCTTCAGTGTGGGGTTTACATAGAAATTGTTAATTAAACCTGTAAGGCTGAACAGTATCACAAAAAACACCAGGAATCCTATAAGGGCGTTAAAATAGAAGGCCAGCATAATTATTGCAACATTTAAAATCAGTATCAGCAAGTTTGGAAACAGTTTTATAATGGCAAATATAAAAGCGTTTTTGTAGATTTGTTTTATGCTGAGGTTAAACGTGATGAGCATGGGATAAATATACAAATGCATCATGACATATACGATTATACCTATTACAAGAAGTGTGGTCCCCAATGTGGTTATTAAGGAGTGACCTTCCACCTGTCTGTATAAGTTCAGGTCGATGCAAACTATTGCAGTAACCACAAGATCAATCAGGCTGATTATCATGCTCTGCTTGAAGTTGGCTTTTGCGGTATCCTTGAAGTCCCACCAGAGAAAGGCATGCTCTTCACGGGCATAATTTCTTAGTATATAAGTAAATCCAGCTTGTGCAGGACCTACGGTAAGTACCGGGATGCACATGAAAACGCTTCCGAATATTATTCTTATGGAAAAATCAATAAAAGGATCATCTGCAATTAACGTCGGCCAGAAAAACTGAGAAATAAATAACATTGCTATTATAGCAGGAATGTTAAAAATCAAAAACATCAAATTAGCCTTAATAAGATTCCAGAACTTTCTTTGAAAAACTTCAAAAAAAACTACTATTCTTGGTTTTGGCGGTGTATCCTTAGGAACTCCGGGTCCTGGCTTTGAAAAGTCAAAAAATCCGAAAAAACCAGCCATTACTAAATCCCCTTCTTGGTTTAATTATTGAATATTGAATATGTCATAATAAACATGCCATATTCCTTAACATTCATTGTATCAGCACTTTCACTCATATTCAACATATTTCTTGTTTCAGTAAGTTTTCAGCAAATTTTCTCTAAAAAAACCCTTGACACAATTAATATTAGCTAGTATAATTGATTTTGCTGACTGCGAAACCTGGCAGCACAACATTAAATCAAGTCAAATGCGAGAGTGGCGGAATTGGCAGACGCGCACGTTTGAGGGGCGTGTGGGCGACCGTACGGGTTCAAGTCCCGTCTCTCGCACCAATGAACAAGATGAAAAACTACTGGGATATCAGTAGTTTTTCTTGTTATGCAAATATTATGAGCAAAAGTGACATCGCTCAGTCTTAAAAGGTTATCTACCCATATCCTATGAAAGGGTTTTGTCAGCCATGTTCTTTATCGGTATTTTCGGAATCGATCAGGCTCAAAAAAATATCGGGACATACAATAACGCCATATGTCCCGCATGCGGAGCTCTCACCCGATTTGAAGTATTCAGGGTCTATTCATATTTTCACGTGTTTTTTATTCCCACATTCAGATGGAACAACAGGTATCTTGTTAAGTCTTCCTGCTGCGGAAGCGTTTATGAACTTGACCCCGATATCGGCAGTCAGTATGAAAAAGGCTTCAGCCCCGAAATAAACGATCAACACCTGCGCCCTCTGGCAGGATACCCGGTTTTCCATGTCTGCCCCGGTTGCGGAGCAAGGATTGAATCCTACTTCAAGTTTTGTCCCTTCTGCGGGAAAAAAATTACTTAAAACATAGCAATCATATCCTGCTCTAAGAATCCAGCAAAATCATCTACAGTTTACATAAAGGAGTTTCATAATGGAGCAAACAGAGTCAATAAACAGTTACATAAAAGGCTTTACAGATGGGATACCTATCGGGCTTGGCTATCTTTCGGTTTCTTTCTCCTTTGGCATGATGGCTGTAAATATGGGGTTGCCTGTGTGGGCGGCGGTTTTGATATCCATGACCAACCTGACGTCCGCAGGCCAGGTTGCAGGAATCGGCCTTATTTCTGCCGAAGCAGCATATTTGGAAGTGGCACTTACACAACTCATAATAAATCTCCGCTATGCTCTCATGTCAATTTCGGTTTCCCAAAAGGCTGATAAATCTTTCAACGTCTTTCATCGCCTGCTTGTTTCATTCGGAATAACCGATGAAATTTTCGCCGTGGCAACCGGTAATGTATCTGCCATAGGAGCCCGCTACATGTATGGTCTTATCACTGTCCCCTATATTGGCTGGACAGCCGGCACGTTGCTTGGTTCATCAGCCGGAGCCATTCTTCCTGAGACCATAACTTCGGCTATGAATATAGCAATATACGGCATGTTTCTGGCAATTATAATTCCACCGGCAAAGCATTCCCGCTCCGTTCTTAGGGTCATACTACTGTCATCTGCTTTAAGCTGTCTTTTTCGATATGCTCCTGTCCTCAACAGGATATCCGACGGCTTTGTAATTATCATTTGCGCCCTTGCGGCCTCAATTGCGGGTGCTCTGCTATTTCCTGCAAAGGATGTGTCAAAATGATGGTAAAATACATTTTGGTGATGGCAGCGGTAACATACATTATCCGCATGTTGCCCATGGTATTATTTAAACGCAGGATAGAAAGCAAGTTTGTGCAATCGTTTTTGCATTATGTCCCCTATGCAGTTTTGGGGGCCATGACTTTTCCGGGTGTTCTTTCATCCACCTCTTCCCTTTACTCTGCCATTGCAGGGACGGTTGTCGCAGTAATTTTGTCCCTCATGGAAAAAAGCCTTATTCTGGTGGCTTTATCCGCATGCATAACGGTTTATGCCGTGGAATGGTTATTACGGATAATATAAAGACGGAACAACACTGGAGCAAACATCAGAGACTGGTCATAGGTGAGGGGACACTTCTCAAACTTCGAAGCACTTCTCCGCAGCAAGAGAAGTGTCCCCGTACCTTATTATGCCAGCACAACACGCCCTCTTGACCTACATTATATCCCCGGTAAACGCATCGGTATCAGGCTTTAACCGCATGTTCTCATCATCCCAGTCGGTCTCTACGGTTCGTTCATTTACCCTCGGTCTTACAGGGCAAACCGAGCATCCGCTGATTCCCAGATCCGGAACGCCGTCCCGCATCATGGTTTCATGATATCTTCTCCAGTCTTTGAGCTTAAATGAATATGCAGGAGCATCCCCTATATATCCGTATTTTAAAAGACCATCCTTCTCAAGCATGCCATATATGCGTACAGTAGGCGGATAAAGTTTTTCAGGCTCCAATTCCAGAAACTCAGGTAATTCCTTCCCGGGAACAGATCCTGCTTCAAAAAGGGGACAAGCTGCACTTCTGTAGCTCCATGTCCTCAACTTTACCATTCTTCCGTCCGGCAGCTTTGCAGGATATTCCTCCGTGCGCAGGCTGTGACACGGAACCTTGTTGGTCAGTTCGACAACATGGGCAAAGGTAAAGGAATTGGGACAGTCTATCAGGATAACCTTTCCGTCAGCTTCCTCAAGTTTCTGAAGCGGTGAACCGTAATACATGGTCGGTACCCTGTGATGATCCTTCAGAAATTCCCTGGCGTCTTTTCCCCATGCGGCAAAGGCATTGGATACATCAAGGGAGCGGAGAACACCGGGAATTTTCCTGAAATACTCTGTTATCGCACCTGTACCTGCGGGTGTCTCCACATGATCGTAGTATGCGGATCTGTTTTCCTGGAATATCCGGTACATGTTGAATGACGGCATCATCAGCAGACCATCATAGGTAATGACATCCATCAGGGCCCTGCAAACGGTTTCAGGTCCTCCTTCCACATGGCCCATGCTGGAAAGGGAGCTGTGTACAATAACCTTGTCCCCGGCCTTGATGCCCAGTGATTTCAGGGAATTTACTATGTCCTCATATGTGTACGTGCGCAGATACCTGACGGATACATAGCCATATTTCTCCAGTTCACGGATATAACGCACAAAACGCTTGATTTCCTTTTCTTTTGGATACTCACTGTCAAATACCATGGATGTCTTCCGCATTGCAGCAAGAAGGTTTGTATTTTCGTCAAGCCAGTTTAATATGAATTCACGGCCGGGAGCATGTTCAAACCTTTCATGGGCAGGTACACGTGCAAGGGAAGCAGGTATTCCCATTGCTGTCCTTCTTATCAGCATATTGGCTGCATATCGTTCAGCCCTGGTAAGAGGACGTTTTACGGGAGGATACTCCTCAGAGAGCCTTGAGGTTTCATTCAAAATTACGCCGTCCAATTTCTCCACTGCTTCTTTGATATCAACGGTTGGATCAAATCTTTTGAATGCCTCCAGCACTCCCTTCATCCACCTTCCGAATTCAGAAAGGCGCTCCGTTGCCTCCCCTGAAGGAAGTTTTCCCTTTTGGACTGCATCAGCAATTTTCTCTGCCTTTTGAGATATCTCTTCCCCTGCCAATTTCACAGAATCGGAAAGCATCTTCGTGAGCTCTTCCTTATCAGCAGATGCAATCGTGGAAACAAATGCAGCAATAAAGCACGTCAAATCCGCAGCGGTTTTCCAGTCGGTTATATCATCGAATCTATCCAGAGAATTATGATGGTATTTCCCAGGATGGCATATGAAATAATGGGTGGGAATACCTATAGTTCTGTCCGATACAAAGGAATCATCACCCAAATCCCCGGGTAAAACCTTCAAAGGATATTCAGAGAGCTCCTGTCTTGCATACATGCCAAGGATCAAATCAGTGCATGACGGAAGGAAATAAGGGCTTGTATAAACATAAACCGGTCGCCCGGTTTTTTTGGTATCATATGAAATACCGTCCACGTTAATGGCAAGAAGAGTTCTTTTCTCTTTAACGTGCTTCTCAAAATAATGGGCGGTACCATATTGTTCCATGGATACAACGAAACGCACGGTTTTCTTTAGAGGAGGAAGCTTGCCGCTTTGTATTCCTTTGCGGATCATTCTGGCTATTTCAGCATGGGCAGCCGCACCCGTATAGTTATCATTTAAAAACGGTTCATAAATATGAGATATTAAAGTGATCTCATCAGGCTCAATGCCCGGAATTATTCCTGTTACGGTATACAGCTGACCGCTGTACAGCCTGCTTTTAACCACTGCCTTCATTACAAGGGTGCCATTTTTTTTCAAAAGCTCAGCTATTCTTGCTGCCTTTCTTAAAGGGATTGAAAAGCAAGGGATCACCTTGTCATCCTTTGTGTGGTACCAGTATGGAAAACCTGAGCCATTTATCCAGAATGTGGCATCTCCCAGCTCTTTCCCTGCTTCTGAGTATCCGGAAACAATGGCCGCAGCACCCTTTTTTATTATTTGATGATGGGTCCCGATAGGATTTTCCTTAAGGCAAAGCACTATCTTTCCGGAAGCATCTGCACCGGCCATTACGTCTTCCCACAGTACAACCTCGGCTGTTATTCCCTCAGAAGGTGTGGGAGGACAGCGATTTGCCACGCAAAACCGGTCAATATTCAGATCTGTAATATGTTCCTCCAGAGGCTCGGGACCGACTATATCCAAAGATGCGTCTTCCACTTCCCAGGCCATGGGCATGACAAAATCCATTGCTGCACTGGTTCCGTCTGCAGGAATTGGGATACATTCCACTTCTGAAAGTCCTGCCTCCTCAAACATTTCCCTGCACCTGAAAGCAGTTTTTTCAAAATCCTTGTATCCAAGGGAATATCCAATGTTGTAAAGTTCCGATGAGTTGCCCTTGAAGAGGGACAAATCAAAATTCTTTTTAAAGAACGACGTTTGCAACGCCAACTCAATCACTCCTAAACAAACTTTTGGGTAGTAAGAATATTACCTTAATTATATATTTCCGTTGGTAGGTTCGCAAGACGATTAAAGATGTAAGGTATGGGGACACTTTTCTACTTGGAAATATTGCTCTGTAGTTTGAAATGCGTCCCCTTTTTCTTTTTTCACCTGCCAGCATGATACGGCATATCATGTTGTAAGAGTTTATCAAACCTGTCAAAGGGGAAACACAGATATGTCCGTATCATCAAGGCTTCAAACAGTTTATGGGAAGTCCGAGCATGTTGTTTTTGATGACAATTCAAGAATTGTTTTTTTCAGCGATATACACCGCGCAGATGGCAGTAAGGCCGATGACTTTATTCAAAACAGAAGCATCTACTTGCACGCCCTGGACTATTATTATAATAATGGTTTCACATATATAGAAGTCGGCGACGGAGACGAACTTTGGGAAAATGACCACTTCTCCACCCTTCTTGATACCAATTTGGAAGTATACCTTAAGATTCGGGATTTTCACAGCCGGGGCAGGTTCTATATGCTTTTGGGCAACCATGATGTTTTTAAAAGAAGAAAAAGCTTTGTGAAAAGGAACCTCTACCAGTATTATAATCCTGATACGGACAGGTTCGAGCCCCTTTTTGACAATATAAAAATACACGAAGGTCTGGTGCTGAAATATAATGGAACAGATTTTACAGTTTTTGTAGTACATGGACATCATGGAGACCTTCTGAATGACAGGCTTTGGCCAATAACAAGGTTTCTTGTAAGATATATATGGCGGCACATGCAGTTCCTGGGCATCAGAGACCCTTTCAGCCCTGCCAGGAACCAGGCACGCGCAATTAACGTTGAAAGGAATATAATAAACTGGGTCAGAGAAAGCAACCAAATGTCCATTATGGGACATACTCACAAAATTGCCTTTGCAAAACCGGGTGAAGCACCCTACTTTAACTGTGGCTGTTGTACCAGAAAAGGATATATTACCGGCATTGAAATCCAAAAGGGTCAGATAATGCTTGTAAGATGGAATAAGGTTAAAGAAGCAAACAACCGGATAAAATTAACCAGGGAAATTATCGCCGGGCCAGAAAAGATAAGATCCTATGCAGCGTCAAAGTTTTAAATTCTTCAGAAAATCCAGCCTTGTGTAGTCCCTCTCCAGCCTTTCTCTCAGATACCTGCTGCACACTCTCGAAAGTTCCGAGAGCACTTCCTTTGAAACGGTGAAACTGAACAGATCCTTAATATCAGAATAAATGATGTGAATAATTGCCCGAATTGTACCCTGAGACAGGAGCATTGCGCTCCTATCCTCTGCAATGCACTGCTGGCATATGAATCCGCATTTCCTGAAACTGAAATGGGCCTTCTCAATTTCCTCCTTGCCGCAAACCATACAGCCTCTTACATACGGAGCATATCCAAGGATGGTAAGAAGCCTTAATTCAAAAATTCTTACCAGCAATTCAGGTGACTTGTCGGTCTTTGACAGCATGTGCAAAGTGTTGAGAAACAGCTGCAGAGTTCTTACCGCAGGCTGTTCCTCCTGAACAACATCATTTATTATATCCAGTATGTGAGCTGCATATGTCAGTCTTACTATATCATTTCTGATTTCATAAAACGGCTCAATAACATCACAGCTGCTTACCGAATTCATGGTCTTGCCTTTATACAGAATAAACTCGCTGTAACAAAGCAGTTGTGTTCCGGCAGATATGCTGCTTCTCTGTCTTCTTGCGCCTCTGGCATATGCGGATATTTTGCCTTCATTTTTCGAAAAAATGGTAACTACTTTGTCTGCTTCTCCGGTGTTTACTTCCCTGATAACAATCCCCTTTACTTTAATATAACCCATTTATACGCCTCTGTTCCCTTGTTTCTAGTTTAAGACATACGTTATGTTTGCTTACTGGATGCAACTTCATCCTGAGCAATCCTGGTCTGGCTGTTCCGTTTCCTGAAGTTCTCAATCTCTCTGTAAAACACATAGGCATCAACACTTCCTGTGTTTTCAAAGGTTTTCCATGCAAATTCTCTAAGCACAGGTGTATCCCCCTCTTAATCTGTTGAAGAGCTGTTTATTTGTAGATTGTTTATGTCGTGCTGTTATTAGATTTTACTAAATAACTTTTTGTATACTTGAAAATTATTTTTCTGATGGAAACCTCTCTTACTGATAGCCAAGCATTCTAAGCACTGAAACATCATTTCTCCAGTCAGGTTTAACTTTTACCCAAAGTTCAAGGAATACTTTTGAACCCAATAATCTTTCTATATCCTGTCTTGCAAGAGTGCCTATTTCCTTAAGCATTCTTCCTTCTTTTCCTATAAGAATACTTTTATGGGATTTTTTTTCGCAATAAATATTGGCTTGAATGTCTATGATGTTTTTATTCTCCCTTTCCTTAAAAGTTACCACTTCCACTCCGACTCCATGGGGTATCTCATCCTTAACCAACATGAGTATTTTTTCCCTTATCAGCTCTGCTACTATGTTCTTTTCAGGCTGGTCGGTTATCATGTCCTCAGGAAAATACTTGGGACCTTCAGGAAGTTTATCTGTTATTTCTTTCATTACATCTTCCGTACCGCTGCCGTCAAGAGCCGATATGGGAATTATAGCGGCAAAGTCCATAAGATCTTTGTATGATGATATTAAGGGAAGCAGCAATTCCTTCTTTACGAGATCGATTTTGTTTATGATAAGAATAACCGGAGTCCTTACATTTTTCAACTGCTCAATTATATACCTGTCGCCGGCACCGGGCATCCCTTCTGTTGCATCCACCATGAAAAGCACCAGATCCACTTCATTTAACGTGCCCTGGGCGACGTTTACCATGTACTCTCCCAGCTTTGTCCTGGGCTTATGTATACCGGGTGTATCTATGAAAACCACCTGGCTTTGCTCTCCGGTTACGATTGCTTTAATGGTGTTCCTGGTAGTCTGCGGCTTATCGGAAGTTATTGCAATTTTTTCCCCGGTTAATCTGTTGAGCAGGGTGGATTTTCCCACATTAGGCCTTCCGATTATGGTAACAAAACCTGATTTATATCCCATAACAGTTACCTCCTTTTCCTAAAGGCATTGGGAAGAAGTTCTTCCAAGGTGTACACCTTGTATTCTCCGTTATTCTTGCTGCAAATAATCTTCATATGGTCGTTTGCAAATTCCGAAAGGACCTGACGGCATATGCCGCAGGGGAAGATATACTCATCGCTGTCACTTGCAATGGCAATGCTTACAAATTCCCTCTCACCCTCCGATACTGCCTTGAATACAGCAGTACGTTCTGCACAGCAGGCGGCTCCATGGGATGCGTTTTCAACATTGGCTCCTGTATATATTTTACCCGTACCTGAAACCAGGGCCGCTCCGACTCTGAAGCCAGAGTAGGGTGCATATGCATTTTTCTTTGCCTCAGCAGCAATCCTGACCAGTTCCTTTTCAGTCATTTCCTTACCTCCATATTTTCTGTCTATTCATCATTATCCATTCATACAAATATTCTGAAAATAATCAATGCGACTTGTCTTTTTGGGTAAGGGCTTTGATAAAAAACACCAGAACGGCGATTATGACAACGGACGAAAACACATATACCAATGCATTTTTGCATCTGTAAATTCCTGTTTCAATCAACATTCTGATCCGGGGCAAAAAAATGAAACAGCCTATTATGACTGATGTCAAAGCGGACACAAGAACCGCCCCTGCAGATATATCCTTTATTGCTTTGGCCTTTGGATGATCTATGCTTACTATAATGTCTACTATCCGCTCAACGGCGGTGTTGAAAAGTTCGCAAACAACAACGAAAGCTATTGTGAGGCAAAGGATCATAAACTCCACCGTGGAAAGTTTAAAAAAAAGGCTAAGCAAAAGGACAGAAGAGGCGGCAACCAAATGTATTTTCATGTTCCGCTCTTCCCTCACTGCTCTTACAATCCCGTTTATCGCGTTACTTAAGCTTTTCATAAAGTTATTGTTTTTCATTTCTTTTCAACCCGAGTTGTGTAAGTACAGCCTCCTGCCTGCTTAACATTTTTTTCTCCTGTTCACTGTCCTGGTGATCATAACCCAGCAGGTGAAATACTCCATGCGTGACCAGAAAAGCCATTTCCCGTTCCAAGGAGTGTCCGTACTCTTCGGCTTGTCTTACAGCCGTTTCTATTGATATAACGATATCGCCAAGTATCAGCAGGTTATTGTCAAGATCAAAATCTCCGGTATCGGATATGATCTTCCCTTCATGCATATCCACCATGGGGAATGAAAGCACATCGGTCGGGCTGTCTATATTCCTCTGTTCCCTGTTAATTTCCCTTATACTCCGGTCATCGGTTATCATAATGCTTATCTCGGAAGGAATATCGAAATTTTCATGCTTTAAGCTCAGTTCAACAGCCTTAAGCAAAAGATTTTCAAGATCATTACCAACATGTATCTTATCCTGAACATTTTCAACTAATACTGCCATTGGTCACCTTTCCTTTTTCGGTCTTGTAATGGTATGATGCTTCGTCCTTAATTGTATCATAAAGCTTATCCTCTACAATGTCACGCCCTTTTACCTTAATCTCAGGGTATTTTTCCCTTTCATGAAAAAGTCCGCTCAGCACTTTCATAAAGGAATTGGCAATAACATCCAGGTCCTTTAAGGTAAGGGGACAAAGATCAAGCTGTCCGTCATCTAGTTTGTCCTTGATTATCTTCCTGACCAGTCCTTCAATCTTTCCCTCTGTCTTATCCGTCATTGACCGTACCGCAGCTTCAACTGAATCGGCAAGCATAACCACAGCCGCTTCCTTTGTGGTGGGCTTGGGCCCTTCATATCTGAAATTTTCCTCATTTACGGTACCTTCCTTGTTACACTGCTTGGCCTTATGATAGAAGTATACCACAAGGGTTGTGCCGTGATGCTGCATTATGATATCTCTTATTGGAGCCGGTATTTTGTATTTTTTGGCCAGTTCAACACCGTCCCGGGTATGGGAGGTTATTACAAGGGTGCTTAAGTTTGCTGTCATCCTGTCATGCGGATTGTCTCCCAGCTGATTTTCCCTGAAAAAATTAGGTCGTTTCAGCTTGCCTATATCATGGAAATATGCGCCCACCCTTGCTAAAAGCGCATCCCCTCCGATAGCTTCAGTGGCCACTTCTGCCAGATTTGCAGCCATGAGGCTGTGGTGATAGGTCCCGGGAGCCTCCATGAGCAGCCTCTTGATAAGAGGCTGATTTGGATTTGTCAGCTCAAGCAGTTTCAGTGGAGTGACCACATTGAATGTGCTTTCCCAAAAAGGTGTAAGCCCGATTGTAAGAACTACCGAAACAATACCGTTCAAAAAAACAATAATGCAATCCCTGATTATATCCTGCACAGCTCTGCTGTTAATTATACCTAAGCTTGCTATAACAAGGGCATTCATTAGCCCTATGATAACTCCAACCATCGAAAGCCTGCTTCTCTGGGTTGCCTTGGCGGTCAGGAATGCCGAAAAAGTTCCTCCTATCAAAGCCACGTACACAAAATTCATGTCTCCTCTGGCGATAAATGAAAGGGCTATGGTCAGTATAAAATTGGTAACCACCGCAAGTTTCAAATCCAGAAGAAAGGAAATCATCATGGAAGCCATGAAAACAGGTATGGCCAACCTGGAATATTCACTTACTCCTCTGGCTATCAGGAATGTCAGTATGAAAATTGTACAAAGCAATATCAGATCGCTTCTGCTGTAAAGTATATCCCGGCAGAAATGATACATATAAATTACCAGAAGCAGTGCAAGAAGCAACAGAATTATAAAAATTCCCGCCATGAACACCACATCCACTTTGCCCGGTGTCTCAAGCAGGTTTAATTCTTCAAGCACGGCAAGCTTATCTTTTGTTACTGTGTCTCCTTTGCTTATGATCCTGGAATCCTTGCTGATTATTTCCTTGGTTTTCTTGGCATTTTCATATTCTTTTTCCCGTGCTTCCCTGGTTCTCTCCACATCTTCCACCCTGTTGGGTTTCAGTAAAGACTTTGCCAGGATACCTCCAATGTTTTTCAGCTCCTGGTCAAGGTTGCTCGCTTCATAAAGGGACTGAAGCTGGCTTATCCTGTTAAGCAGGTTTTCCTCCGTCACATCAACTTTCATTATGTTGCTGAACAAATCTATAGACAACTTTTTAAAATTCCCAAGTTCCTCCTCGCTTACTTTGGAAACAAGATAATTTGCCTGTTCATCAGACAGGGAAACTCCCAGAAAAGCTATTCTGTTTTTCAGATTTGCAGCTTCCATCCGCTGCTCTTCCTGAAGAATCTTAGTATAATCTTCATGATCCTGACCTATCTTTTTATCCTGAAGTCTTTTCTCAACATTTTTCCTTGCACTTTCAACTTCAGAGACAAAATCGATAACGCTGTTTATGATATCTATGGGAACGGAAGTTATTTCAATCATTACCGGTGGGACAGCCTCGGCAGCAGCCCTGGCATTCAATTCAGTCATCATTTTGTTTTCTATGTCCCTTGGCGCGATTATATCATAGGGTGATTTTTCTCCTTCAACAAGCCTGTATTTCTTAGGCATGGCGCCGTTTTCAACAATCAGAAATATTATTAAAAGAGTAACGGCCCCAATTAATCCCCTCTGAAATGCCTTGTTTTTTATCCATCGTATTACTCCCTTTTGTCTGTCTGATGGGCTTTCCTTTTTAAAGGCCACTGATTCCTACCTCCCGTTCTTTATATTTTCCGGACGGGGAACTCTTCACGGGTCATCTTCCCATGCTTCTCCTGTTTTCATAAGCTTCATAAGCCTTTATTATTCTTTGAACAAGTTCGTGCCTGACCACATCTTTTTCGGTCAAAAATACAAATTCTATTCCCTTAACATCCCTAAGAATTCTCATAACTTCTTTAAGACCCGATTTCTTGTCTGATGGGAGATCAATCTGGGTAATGTCCCCTGTGACCACAGCCTTTGAACCAATTCCTATTCTGGTCAGAAACATTTTCATCTGCTCCGGCGTTGTATTCTGTGCTTCATCAAGTATTATAAACGAATCATCCAGGGTTCTGCCGCGCATATACGCAAGGGGAGCCACCTCAATCATACCTTTTTCAAGGTATTTCTGATAGTTTTCTGCGCCGAGGATATCATAAAGCCCATCATACAGAGGTCTGAGATAAGGATCAACCTTGTTATGCAGGTCTCCGGGCAGAAATCCCAGCTTTTCTCCTGCTTCAACCGCCGGACGGGTAAGCACGATCCTGTTTACCTGCTTGTCCCTGAAAGCATTTACCGCCATTGCTACCGCAAGATAGGTCTTTCCGGTGCCTGCAGGTCCTATACTGAAAACTATGTCATTGGACTTTATGGCATTTATATACCTTTTCTGTCCATGAGTTTTGGCTTTTATCTGCCTTCCCCTGGCAGTCACGCAAATACAGTCGCTGAGGCTTTCCTTAAGCTTGTCCAGTTGATTTTCCTTGGCAAGATTGGCATAATACGTGACCATCTGCTTTGATATGATGTCGCCCTGGGCTGCAATGGAAATAAGCTGCTGAATGACTGCATATGCTTTTTCAACGTCATCAGCAGCTCCGGTTACACGTATTATGTTGTCCCTCGATATTATCCTTACGTTAAACTCCTGCTCTATGACCAGTATGTTTTCATCATAATTCCCAAAAAGATTTATAGCATATTCAATTCTTTCAAAGTCGATTGTTTTCTCAATGATATTATCCAATGAATTGTTCAAGCATTATCCCCCAATCTTCCTGGTAACTCCTATATCTTCAATGCATTCAACTATTACCACAGCCTCAATAGTCCCGTCCTCATTCTGCTTAAACTCTGTTCTGGTATCGACTATCTGGGCCGTTGAAGGAATTCTGGCCAAAACATCCTTGTGTGCCGACGAAGCAGCCAGCTGTTTTGCTTCTTCAAGGCTGATTTCTCTTTCTACCTTACGAACTTCATGAAACTTTTGTATAATGATCCCGAAAGGAAGAACAAAATCCTCTCCCAGTGAAATTCCCTTTCTTACTTCTACTTTTTCATAATCCTCAAAATCCACGTCCTTATGAAAAAGATCTATTTGCTTGGTTAAAAGAACCAGAGAATAATTTGTTTCTACCGTTCCGGTCCTTTCCTTTTCAATAAGGACGGTATTCACTTTACACCTCTCTTCATACCAGGTTCTTGCGTTTACCATCCCTATTGCGTGTACAAGCCTGGTTTTGGTGGGATCATTTTTGTTCGGGATCTCTCCTGAAATAAGAAGCTGCCCTTTAACCACCGTATCTCCGGGTTTAACCATTTCACGACCGTTCTTTGCAATTATGGTTTTGATGATCCCGTCCTTTGCTGCCACAATGTCGCACGGAACATCCTTGGGTATAAGCTCGGGAGGCTTTATTGCCTCTTCAACCGATACCTTCACTTTTGTGCCTTTCACCGTAATGCCTATCCATGCCAATTCCCTGATGGACAGCATCATTTCATTTACAACTTTGTCCGTGTCTATCCCGTACTTCAAAACACCCGGCTTGACACCAAGGGATTCAAGTTTGTCTGTTAACACCTGAACATCAATGGTTTCATAGCCCTCGATTTCAACAACCCACACAAAGGAAGTCAGCACATAAAGCAGAATAATGCATACTATCGCTCCCACTGCAAAGGTTTTTCTGCGCCTGTAACGGTTTATGACAAACGGCAGGCCTCTTTTTTTTGTTATTCTCACCCTGCAGCGTGTTTTCCGGGCAATGGGCCTTAGCAATTTAAACCCTTTAATGCTCACCTTTAGGAGCATAGCGCTGTTATTCTGCTTTTTTATGTCCCAGAGAAATATCTGACGGTGAATGCACATATTTATGAATTTCTCCAGGAAATAACCTTCAACAAATATAATAACATATCCTCGGATATAATTCCATAACCTTAGAAACAACATTGGTATACCTCACTTCATAAATATGAGGGAATTTATTTCTCCCTCCACCATTATGTCCTCAGATGTAATTTCCCTGATTATCATACCTTCACCGGTTATGCTTATTATTCCTATACTTGTATTGACCCTGATTTTATCCCTTTCATATTCGATTATTCCTTTATAGTTCTCAATAATAAGGTTAGACGTGCCTATCATGGTAAGCCTTGGTACATTCAGCGTAACATCCTTTGGCAGTTCAAGGGCTTCGGCTATTTTCCTCCTGATCTTTTCCCTGGGTTTTGCCTTTTCTTCTTTGCTTTTTCTCATTTTTTTTGACGGCATACCATTTCTCCCTGCAGTTTTGCCTCTAATAAATTTATGCTTGCTTTCATATTGTAATTACATTTATTCATTCAGAAGTTCATTAATATCCCCGAACCTGTAACCTTTGGCTATGGCATCCCTTATGATCCTGTCAAGTGCATCTGCGTTATCTTTCGACACTGCATGAAGCAGAATAACTGCCCCGTTGTGCAGATTGCTCATTACCTTCTGGTAAGCATAGTCAGGACCTCTTATCTTGTCCCTGTACCAGTCGTCATACGCCAGGCTCCAGAATAAATTGCAGTATCCCAGTTTTTGAGTGATCGCAAGAGTCCTTTCGCTGTATTCTCCTTTGGGAGGCCTCAAAAACTTCATGCTCCTTCCGAACTTTTCCTTAAACGCCCTGTCCAGACCAAGCACTTCTTCCTCCACCTTATCATTGCTAAGGGTGGGAAGGCTTGGATGGTGGACCGTGTGGTTACCTACCGTATGGCCTTCTTCGATCATCCGCCTTACAAGATCCTGGTGCTGGTTTAAATATGGGCCTGTGATGAAAAAAATAGCCTTGACGTTATGTTTCTTCAGCACATCGAGGATTTTGGGCGTGTATCCGTTTTCGTATCCTTCATCAAAAGTAAGGTATATGGTTTTTTTTGACGTATCACCTATATATTTCCCCCCGTATTTTTTAAGAAGCTCCGCTGCCCCGGGATCCACAACCGGAGGTTGATTGTTGGGGCTTCGCTTAAGTCCCCATCCTCTTATTTTGTCTCCTGATGGCGCAAATGCTTCTGTTCCCGAGAACACGTCTATGATCTCCTGAAAAGCCACATCATCATCATCGTCCGGGAGTCTTCCGCTTATCTCGTTGCTGAAGTCTAAGTCTTTTTCATATACCGAGAATACCCCTCCCAGGTCGGGCAGATTCAGGTAATTTGCTTCCTTCCTGCATCCTGTTGTAATTACCGCAAGAAGCACAAGAACACAGAGAAACCTCAAACTAACTTTCATGAAAAACCTCCCGATACATCCCGCCGGATACGGCAATAGACTGCTCACGTACTATTTATATTGTCGGGGGGTGTAAAAAATGACGGGGCAAAACCGAAAGAAGCGGAAAAGAAAGGAGAAAAAATTATAGGGACACTTCTCTGCCCCGAAGAATTTCTTCGCAGTTTGAGAAGTGTCCCATACCTTGGAGAAACATCCCCATGCCTTAGACTGGCTCCCTGGCAAAGGGATTGTTATTCCTGCATATCGGTTTTCCGCATTATTTACCGTCACACCGTATTAATTTACCGGCGTCAGGAGGTCTGTCCTGAGCAGAGTTCCGTCATCAGGTATTTTGGGAATTATTATTTCATCCGATCTCTCGACGGTAACTTTTAAAGCCCATCTTTCCCTGAGGACCTCGATAATGCCTCCTATCATGTTGAGAGTATGTTCAAGCCTCTCAGGTTCCGCAATTGCTTTAATTACATATGGAGGGACAATCTGGGTCTGGTTTACCATGATGTAGTACCCTGCTTCCCTGATCTCACTTGTTGCAACCAGCCTCTGGTCGTTAATTGATATGGCCTGGGCATCTGATGCCCTGAGCTCATTCACCAGCTCAAGAAGGTTATACTCTTCAACATAAGCAGGCGGGTTGTCCTCAAGTGTTATTATTACACCTTTCCCTTTAACCGTTTCCAGACCTGCCAGTATCCTTAGCCTTTTCAGCTCTTCTGCAAGCCTAGCTTCAGCCTCTCCTGCATCACCTATCTGTTCCTGAAACTTTCTTACTTCTTCCGCCAATTCCTGATTACGCTTGCTTAAAATTTCATTTTGCTTGGTTTTTTGTATCAACTCGTCTCTCAGTTCGCTGAGTGTCTTGTTTTCATAACTTGCCGTCAATCTATAGTTATAAACGCTCCTGTACTGAGCTGCTACGATAATTCCCAGTATGATACATACCATTGTCAATGCCAGATTTCTGCTTAATTTCATTGCCCAACCACCTCCAAACCTGAAATCAGCTTGTTTATATCCTGCACATAGTACTTGGGTATGATTATTTCCTTTGATTTGGTTATCTCGACCCTTAGTCCATACAGCAGCATGATGGAAATAATATCGCTTTCATAAAGGCTTCTTTCCAACACATCAGGATCTCCTATGGCCTTTATCTCATATGGTACAGGATATCTTCTGTC
Organism: Bacillota bacterium; assembly: GCA_023622945.1. Classification (GTDB taxonomy): domain Bacteria; phylum Bacillota; class Clostridia; order Acetivibrionales; family JAMNYG01; genus JAMNYG01. The sequence goes on from JAMNYG010000096.1 coordinate 24,770, forward strand.
GTTTATTTTTATCTGGGTACCTGCGCAAATGATCTCACTTGTAGATATTATCCGTTCACCGTCAACCGCAATTGCCTGAGCGCCTGCTTTATTCAGAACATTTATCACCCTCACTATATCCATGTTGTGTATTATTATATCATCATTGCTGAAGAATTCGCTGATTTTTCCAGGTGCGTCATCAAGCTTTACAATTACTCCGGGTCCTTTTACATCCGTAAGACCTGCTTTAAGCTTGACTTCGTCACGCTCTTTCATAAGCCTTCTTAAATTAGTATCATCATTCATAATAACAGCCATGTTGAGCAGAGCTTCTCTTTCCTTTTCATATTTCTCGATTTCCCTCTTTAACGCTTCTTCCCTTTCAATTTCTTCCTTCAGCATGCCCTTAAGCTCCTCAAACTTTTGAACTGCTGAAGCTTTCTGGGTATTGGCGGCATAAGTGCTCCTGAACTGAACTGCTATTATAATACCGAAAAATATGAAAACAATCAGGAAGATAAAAGCATAGTCATTCTTCTTCATGGCCCACCCCGGGATATCATCATGTAAATTATTATCTCCAAAAATTGTGTAAATCAGCCTTTAGTTTTATTCTACTTGTATTAGGAGTCATTTTCAAGAATAATCGAAGTCACAATATATGGTTACAGTAAAGTTTGTATTCCCATACAGAATGTTGGTATAATACTTTATAATGCTGGTATAAATACATCAGGCACATTTTTTGCAAAAAGTAACACAGGACGGGTGATTGATTATGTTCAGACAGTTCAGGTATCAAACAGGTGAAATAGATGAAGTGATAGCTGAGATGAAAAATGGCAACATTCCATGTATGGATGTTTATGATGAAGCTGAACTGGAATGGGTTATTGAAAGATTATCAGAACGAGGTATTTACAAAGTTGAGGGATTGCCTTATGACAAAACTGCAAGGGACACCGTGCAGGAACCGGAATTTGAGTTCAGAATCGCTTTTTCCGACAGACCTTTGAATGCAGGTGAAATCGGCGGTCAGAAGCTAATGTATATTGATTTTTATTTTGAACCTGTGGAAGAGAGGGATTATGATCCTATTTTTTGGGGTTAAATGGGTCTGCTATTCTGTTTTCTGATGTTAAACCGGCCGGTTGAACTTTCTTAAAATGCAGGAAAATGATGCTCAGGAATGACAGTCTCATTTTCCCCTCGCCTTAACTTTATCGGGGACATTTCTCAAAAATATAGGGAATATTTCCCGCAGAGAAGTGTCCCCGTACATCAGATCAGTCTCCAAGGTTTTCTCCAATGTTATCCTGCGGCATATCTTTTCCTCTGAGCAGGCACTACAAGCTGACTTGAGTCAGGCAGATCGCCGCCTCAGCTTCTGCTTATCTTCCTTATCTTATCCGCATATATATTGGTTAGTTCTTCCGCAAATTCAGCGGAATAGCTTTCGCTGATTACTTTGCACACAGGATATTCCGCATCGGGAAGCACAAGCACCCAGCCGTTGTCCCGGAATATTTTCACTCCTTCAAGGGTCTCAATTGCTTCCCCCCTGTTTTCCTGTATGATCTGTCTTATTACCTTACCTTTGGCATTCCATGGGCATTCAACTTCTTTTCTCGATATATGAAATTCAGGTATCATGTCCACTATCTGGGACAATCTGAGATTGTTTAATCTCATGAAATCCAGTATTTTGACCAGCCCGGCAATAGCATCAAAATACATCGTAAACTGATCCTGCATGTCCTGCCTTACATCGTTGCCAAGGATTTTCCCCATGATATCCTGGGGGGATGTTTTTGTCCTGATTACTCTTCCTCTGTTTTCATCTGCAATCTTTTCAACCACATGGCTGGCAGAAATGGGCACAACCATTGTAACATCCTGCATTGTTTTGAAAAGAATTATGGATATCAGCGCAATGAACATGTCCTCGGTTACCGTTCTCCCCCTGTCGTCCACCAGCATCATTTTTTCCGAAGTGTCTTCCATTAATACTCCAAGATCAAAATTGTTGGTCTTGACCATGCTGGAAAAAAATCTTATATCTCCTGATGACATGCTTTCTTTCATGGTTCTAGCATCAACCAGTTTAAGGTTAAGTACCTCGGTTTCACACCCCAGCTCCGCAAGGACTTCTTTAATTGTTTCGGAAACAAGTTTTGACCTTGAATTGATTACGATTCTGTAATTCATATCTTTTGATTTTGCGTTATTTATAATGCTCCTTATATAAAACTGGCTATATCCGGGAACCGTTCGAACCGCCTTAATGCAGTCCCCTTCACAGCGGCTGAAATCTTCCCTGATAAACGCAGTTTCAATTTTCCGTTCCAGAGTCCTGCTTATGTTGCAGCCCCTGTTATCCAGAAAATCGATGAAAAGCCTGGCATTATCCTCTGATGACGTGCTGATGTGGATTCCTCCGTCTACCCTGTAAAACCTGATGGCGGACCTTGTAACCGGAAGAAGCATAACCCCGAAATCTACAACTTCCGCCCCGGAAGACTGAAGCCCTGCAATAAATGAAGTCTTAAGCATGTTTGCTGCTGTTGAGTCATCACAGCTTATGCCTATGCTGGCCTTTCCTTTAAAAGTTGCTCCGTAAGCAGCTCCCAGCTTGGATGCATATTCAGGGGTTATATCAACGTTTATTTCTCCTGCCACACCCCTGTTTCCAAAGATAGAACGGGTGAACTTGGAACCCCACACAAGATTGGAGTTTACTTCCGTGCATTCATCTATCATCTTATTTGGCCAAATCTTTATGCTGGGCTTTATAACAGCATCTTCTTTTATAACAGAATCCTCGCCTATGACCGACTCCTCAAAAGCGGAAACCCTGTCTCTTAAATGAACTTTGCTGCAGATAACACTTCCCCTTAGCTGGACGTTTTTGCCCACATTGCAGTTTTCCCACAAGATACTGCGCTTAATTCCGCTCCTGTCCCTTATCATACAGGAGTCTCCTATCACCGAATAGCTTCCTATATACGCTTCTTTTCTTATGTGAACGTTTTGTCCGATGACGCAATATGGTTCTATTGTAACCCCTTCATCAATTTGGCATCCTTCGCCAATCCAAACTTTTTCCCTTATTTCTTTTCCCGGTATTTCAATGTTTACTTTTCCGTCCAGAATATCAATATGGGCTTGTATATATGCTCTTAAGTCACCGATATCGCACCAGTAGTTTTCAGTTATATATCCATACATAGGTTTTTTTTCCTGAAGGAGTGTTGGGAATAAATCTTTACTGAAATCAAAAATTTCTCCTTTTTTGATATAACCCAGTACTTCAGCAGAAAGGATGTATATCCCGGTATTGACGGTATCGCTGAAAACCTCTCCCCAGCTGGGTTTTTCCAGAAAACGAATTATTCTTCCTTCCTCGTCCGTTACAACCACTCCGTATTCAAGGGGAATATCAACTCTTTTTAAAACCAGGGTGGCCATCGATCCTTTTTTTCTGTGAAAATCCATGGCTGATTTTAAATCTATATCTGTCAAAGCATCTCCGCTTATCACTATAAACGTGTCATCCAGAAAATCTTCCGCATTTTTTACGCTTCCTGCAGTCCCAAGAGGCGTTTGCTCGGTATAGTAATGCAGTCTTACTCCGAAATCCTGTCCATCCTGAAAATATTCCTTTATCCGTTCAGGCATATACTGCAGGGTTACAGCAATTTCCGTTATATCATGTTTTTTTAAAAGCTCAATTATATGCTCCATTACGGGTTTATTGACAACCGGAACCATCGGCTTGGGCCTGTTGCAAGTAAGCGGTCTCAGCCTTGTGCCTTCACCGCCTGCCATGATAACAGCCTTCATTCACTTCATCCTCTCGTTATTTCATTCATTGGTAATGGAAATGCAAAGCCTGTGATTCAGTAAGTACATCGCTTTTTTATTATGCCCAGAAAAACAGGTTTGTATTCCACATGCTTACATACCCGGCTTGCAAGGCTGATTTTTTGAGCCGACGGGGAAAATATTCAGGGTTATCAATTGGAAAGCTATAGCACCAGCAGCATCCTGTACAGTATTACAACAACCAGGCTGCCTGTCAGTGTTATAATAAACATGCTGTAAGCATATTACAGGAATGGTTACAATAAAAACTCCACCGGAGACAAAATGCTGAAAGAATGAAACACCGGAACACCACCAAGGATAAGCCGGACCATGTTCAGAGAACAACCAAATAGAAATCAGGAACGTAAATCCTAAAAGGAGCACCGTTTTAAGTGGAGTTTTACAAAAGAACAAAAAGAATGAGGGAACAGAGGTTGGGTACTGTTCCCTCTGCTTATGTATCTTGTATACTGTTTAGTGTTTGAATCCGAATCCGCCAAAAAGCCCGGGGAAAATCAGACATACTACGATAAGGATAATTATTAACCACCAAATCAACTCAAAGCCCGGACTGACAAAGCCCCTATCCTCTTCCATGAAACGCACTCCCTTCATCCATTAAGTAGCAAGATGTAAAGCCTGCGCTTTACCTGCTTTATAGTATTCATTTAAAAGCAATAGTGTTACACAGCGATGGAAAAAAGAAAATAAAAAAGAGGCTAAGTAAGCCTCTTTTCCCGTTCGGATTCCTTATTAGGTCTTGTAATCGTATCTGTATCCGCAAAAAATACCAGGACAGAAAATGAACAGTACAATGATGAAAATCACAATCAGCCACAACCAATCAAAACCAAACCCGAAGCCTCTGTTTTCTTCCATATGTAACAACTCCTTAAAAATATTGATATTCTATCCTGGAATATCATATTCATAAGGGGAATTTATTGTTACACACTCTCCTCAAGTAAAGATTTAATGTATTTCAGATCCTCCCTGCAATATTGGACAACATTATTCTCATCATCATATTCAGCAGTCAGGCAAATAACACCCTGATATCCCCTTTTCTTCAAATAACGGACTGCACGACTCCAGGAACAAAGTCCGTGAGGGCCGGTGGTAAAATATCTGTGCCAAACGGCTTCGCCGGCTTCAGGTCCGTTGACTCTTTTATAGAAAGCATTCTTGAGATTTACCATACATAAATGGGACCATAATATGTCGAGAGCTTGTTCCGGCTCCTCGCCTGCCAAACCGCTGTGGGCAGCATCCCATATTGCGCCGATATGCTTTGGGTCGAAGTCTTCTATAAGATGGCGTACTTCCATTGAGCTGTTGACATAGAATCCAAAATGCTGCTGAACTCCCACCTTAACTCCGTATTTTTCACAAAGAGGCAATACTTTTTCCAGTTCCCGCTTTGCCTTTTCTTCACATGCCATGTACCCCAATTCGGGATCCACGGTGAACATTATCCGTATTACAGGTATGCCTGCAGCGGCGCATCCTGCAAAAACCTTTTCCTCCAGAGTGGCTGCAACACTGGTAATTTTTATGCCAAATTCATTTAGCTTTACAGCCAGCTGAGGAAGTCCTTTTTCCGCATTGTCCGGTTCTACCTGAAAGCCTTTCCTCAAGGGGAATTCAATAGCGTCAAACCCCATATCCCTGACCAGTTTCCCAAGTTCCTCCACCTGCATGTTTTTCCACGGCTTGGTGAATACCGAAAAAATATATTCTGGACTTTCCATGAACCGTAACCCCCCGAATTTTGTTAAGATTGAGTGCTTCGTATACCCGTTTTTTGACTGAATACCTGGTGTAAAACCTATCGTGCCAACTTGTATTTATTTATAACAATCTTTATATAATTAGTCTAGCATAAAACCCGTCAAACAAGAATGAAAATATTCGTGGTTTGCATCTGTTTTCACAATATAATGCTGCCATCCAGGGTATTTTGATACTGCAATTAAGGGTACCTGATGATTAACGTTTTTTTCACGGTACAAGCTTAAGCAAACGTGCAAATGTCGTTACACCAAAGCAGAAAACAATGCCTGCCAACAACGGTACCAAAAATGATGCCAAAGTCCATTTGAGGCTTTTGGTCTCCTTTCTTATGGTCCAAAGGGTTGTTCCGCATGGAAAGTGCATCAGGGAAAATAGCATTACACATAATGCAGTTAGCCAGGTCCAGCCGTGAGATACCAGAAGATTCCGTAATTCATCAAGGCTGCTAAGGTCAGTTAAGTTCCCCGTTGCCATGTAACTCATGATGACTATGGGGATAACAATTTCATTTGCCGGAAGCCCGAGTATGAATGCCATCAGTATATAACCGTCCAAACCTATTAAATTTGCAAAAGGTTCCAGAAATTCAGCCCCATGGGCAAGCAGGCTCATCCCTCCTATGTTAATGTTTGCCAGAAACCATATGACCAGTCCGGCAGGGGCTGCCACCGCAACAGCACGGCCAAGTACAAATATTGTTCTGTCGAATATGGAATGAATTATTATGCGTCCTATCTGCGGTTTGCGATAAGGAGGCAATTCAAGTGTAAAAGAAGAAGGCATTCCCTTAAGGATAGTTTTGGACAATATTTTGGACATAAACAGCGTCATTAAAATTCCCAGTAAAATAACGCATATAACCGCTGCGGTGGAAACAACTGACCTGTAGGCTTCTGATACCGTTCCGCCTATAAAAATGGCAGACATAGCGATAAGGGTCGGGAATCGTCCGTTACAGGGAACAAAATTGTTTGTAATTATTGCAATAAGACGCTCCCTTGGGGAATCAATTATCCTGCATCCAATGACTCCCGCGGCGTTGCAGCCAAATCCCATGCACATTGTCAGTGCCTGTTTGCCGTGAGCGCATGCTTTCTTGAAGAAATTATCAAGATTGAATGCAACTCTGGGAAGGTAACCTAAGTCCTCAAGAAGAGTAAAAAGCGGGAAAAATATAGCCATGGGTGGAAGCATAACAGAAACAACCCATGCAAGAGTTCTGTACATTCCCTTTACCAGGATCCCATGAAGCCAGTCAGGTGCACCGAGCCATAAGAAAAGTTTGGTAAGCTGTTCTTCTGCTCCAAACAAAAGCCAGGAAATGACCCTGCTTGGAACATTTGCTCCCACTATAGTAATCCAGAATATTACTGCAAGCAATAACACCATAATTGGAATCCCGAAAATTCTGGAGGTTACAATTTTGTCTATTTTTCTGTCAGTATCATTGTATTTGTTGTTTTGAAAAGTGACGGTCTGACTGCATATATTCTCTGCATGATGAATAATGCTCGAAACAACATTGTCACGGAGGTATTCAGCTTCAATTCCTCGCCTGTTTAAGTATTCCCTGGCCTCGGCTATCTTATCTGTAATGGTTTTGTCTTCAGAAAACTCCTTACCGAGAAACTGGCTGAGAGATTTAAGAATGGTATTATCTCCGTCCAGGAGTTTAAGAGAAACCCAACGGCTGTCTATCCTGTTGCCGGTTATTTGGGCTACAAAGGGCTCCATGATCTTAATGGCGTCTTCAATTGCTTCATCATATTTTACTTTAAGCTGTGAAGGGGTTTTATCATTTACAGCAACTTCGTAAACAGCATCCATCAATTCTTTTAATCCCACTTTGTTCCTTGCACTGGTTGCCACCACAGGAACTCCTAATAAGTCAGAAAGCCGCTTTATATCTATGTGAATGTTCTTTCGTTTGGCTTCATCTATAAGATTGACACAAACAACCACCTTGCCTGTAATCTCTAAGATTTGCAGAACAAGGTTTAAGTTTCTCTCAAGACATGTTGCGTCTGCAACAACTATGGTTGCGTC
>JAMNYG010000117.1 GCA_023622945.1 Bacillota bacterium
TAATTTTATTAAACGCAAACTGGATTCATTCAAACCCGATTTAATCCACCTGGTAACCGAGTTCAATCTGGGGCTTTGCGGCCTTTATTATGCAAGAACCCATAATATCCCTCTATCCCTCTGGTCACCTCATACGAAACACACATGGCCGAATATCTAAGATACTATAAACTCATGTTTCTTGAAGCTCCCTCCTGGTCGTTCTTCAGATGGTTCCATGGAAAAAGCGACATCAGCTACTGTCCGTCTGCCGTTACAAGGAAATACCTTGAACAAAAGGGTTTTCGCAACATGAGAGTTTGGGAGAGGGGAATAGAGCTTGACAGGTTTTCCCCCCAATACCGGGATGAAGATCTGAGAAAATCCCTCGGCATTGATGACAAGATAGTGTTTCTGTATGTAGGAAGGGTGTCCCCGGAGAAGGAACTCCACATATATATAGAAACCGCAAAAAGACTTAATCTCAAGTATAAGGATATGGTGCATTTTCTGCTGGTAGGGGACGGTCCTTCATTAAACGCACTTAAAAAAGAGGCGCCGGACAATATGACTTTCACCGGGTTTATGAGGGGAATGGAGCTTTCAAAGATATATGCTTCATCGGATATATTCATATGCCCTTCATCTACCGAAACCCTGGGATTTGTTATACATGGCCTCCGGGCTTCCTGTAATATGCTGTGAAAAAGGCGGTACAGCTGAAAACGTTGTGGACGGATATAACGGGTTCCTGTGCAGATGCGGGAATGTAGATGATTTTTGTAACGCTGCAAAGAAACTGATAGATGACATTGAACTTCGCAGGATAATGTCTGAAAACGCAAGGCGCCATGCTGAAACCAAAGATTGGGACAGTTGTTTTGATGCGTTGTTTGAAAGCTATGCCGGTATTATTGATAAGAAAGTGAAGCATGGATAAAGCAGGATAAGGGACCGGACCTTCTGCTTTGTCAAAACAGAACAGCCTCCCTTAGAAAAAATTGTGGAACTAAAGGATACCTTGCCTCGTCTGAATTTATATCACTCTTTGAGTTTATTGCTGAGTTTATTTCATATAATAATTTATACTGCATTAGATTTATATACCGTTTTTATTTAATAATACTGCAATAGTTTAGTTTTATTCATATGCTGCAATAATTTAGTTTTATTCATATACTGCAATAATTTGGTTTCATTTATATACTGCAATAATTTATATATGCCTAATTTTTTATATATTACTTTATAACAACCGGTCGGCATTATATATAAGAAACCGGTTTGCATTAAATATAGTCGGAGATGTTTGTATGAGAAAAACAGCAGTCATATGCCTGGTTTTATTAGTGTTTTCCGCAGCCTGCAGCAAGTTTGCCAACCTGGATAATGGCACATCTCCCTATATGGAGGAAGTTTCTTCAGCAGTACTGGAAAAGCAAAACGGATTTCAGGACGGAAGATCACAGCATGATACGGGTGATAACGGCGGCATTAATGAAAGCGATGCGTATGCATGGGCAATAAAGCCGCAGTTCACAGGCTGCAGCCCTTTTTTTATCGACGAAATAATGCTTGTTGAGAAAGCTCAGGGAGATAATGTTAAGTATGGGTTTGTGAATTCTCAGGGTGAGCTGGTGGCTGATGCAATATACGATGATACAAAATTCTATATTGGGGTTTCCAGTGCTTCGTCAGGCTTTTCGGAGAGACTTGCACCTGTGAAAAAAGGGGAATGCTGGGGCTATATAGATCACAATGGGAATGAGATAATCGACTTCACTTATAAAGATGCGGGCCTGTTCAGGGAGAGGCTGGCCCACGTTTTGACGGAGAAAGGCTATGGCTATATTGACATAAAGGGCAATATGGTAATTGCACCTGCTTACGAATTTGCATCCGAATTCCACAAAGGAGTGGCGGTGGTTCAGCTGGACGGTAAATATGGTTTTATTGACAGGGAAGGAAACTGGCTCCTTGAGCCTTCATTCGATTATGTCGATTTTGGCCGCTACGGCTATACCTGGACTGAAAGCGATATGCTGACGGCCACAAGCAACGACCTTCAGGGAATTATCAGGATAGTTGATGGAAATATTGAGTTTGCCGTTGAACCAAGGTATACGAAAATTTTCCCTTTTTCAAACGGCGAAGCCAGGTTTGTATTGATGCAGAAGGATGAAAACGGCGTTTATACAACCGACGTAACGGAAGGTTTGGTTGACGGCGAAGGAAAGGAAATCATCAGATGGAAATCCGACAGCGCAATTGATTATATGGCGCCTTCCGAAGGTATGAGGCCTTTCCGCAACAGTGAGGGACTGTGGGGTTTTTTGGACATGGACTTTAATCCTAGGATCCCCTGCCGTTACGACCAGGTGGACGGGTTTTATGATGGCTGGTCTGTAGTCTACAGCAATGGTAAGGCAGGGCTGATTGACACCAGCGGTGCCATGCTGATGGAAACTGTGTATAAATCAATCGTTCCTCTGAAGTCTGAAGGCTATATTATCGCCGGCACCGATGATGGCACATTCCTCGTTTCCGCGGATGACTTCAGTGTGATCAGCGGCATTTACGATGATATAGGAAGGGGAGGCAGAATTTTGCCCGTAATTAAAGACGGAAGGTACGGTCTTATCAATTCGGAAGGTAAAGAGATTATAAGTCCGGAGTATGAGGACTGTTTATATTTCGCCTTTTGGGAGGGCTATACCTGGATGAAGCGGGCAGGTTCATGGATATGTATAGGTGAGTACGGAAAGCAGCTGTTTGAGCAGGAATTCGATGATGTAAACCTGTTTGCTGAAGGGTTTACCGGTGTGAAAAAGAAGGGAAGCTGGGGTGTAATAGATATGTCAGGAAGGACTGTCGTGCCTTTTGAATTTGATGAGGCGAAAGTGGTTTCAAAAGGTCTGGTCAGAGTGCAGCAGGACGGAAAGTACGGATTTATTAAACTGAAATGAAAGCTTGCGCAGGCGGTGTATGAAAGCTTCATGCCTATTTTGTATAGGTTAAATGGATTCCTTACAGATTAAATGGATTTTTGCATAGATTAAATGGAATGCAGATTGCAGGCAATTCACCGTGTGGCTGTGTAGAATATAAAAAATTATTACAGTGGTGATTCACATGAAGAAAATATTATTTTTACTGAGCGCAGCTTTATTTATGATTTATGTGCTTGCAGGCTGCGGAGTGAGTGGACTCCTGTCCGGAAGCATTTTCGGCGCGTCTTTCGACAAAACCCAGATCGGGCCTGATACTGTCCAGGCAAATACCGGATTTGCCTTTGATATATTCAGAAAGCTAAATACGGAAGATGGCAACAAAAGCATATTTATTTCCCCTCTGAGCATATCTGCCGCACTTACCATGACATACCAGGGAGCCGGAACCACTACTAAGGAAGCCATGGGCAAAACCCTGGGATATGAAGGAATTGATATGGGAGAAATCAACAAGAGCTATAGTAACCTGCTTCGCTACTTGAAACAGGTAGATAAAAAGGTTGAACTAAATATAAGCAATTCCATATGGATAAAGCAGGGGGAGAAAATAAAAGAAGATTTTCTTAAGGTAAACAAGGAAGTATTTGATGCAACAGTATCCGAGCTGGATTTTTCAAAACCCGATTCTGCCGATACCATTAACAAATGGATTTCCCGTTCCACAAAAGGCAAGATTGACAAAATGATTACTCCTCCAATATCCCCGGATGTTGTCATGTACCTGATTAACGCCATTTACTTCAAGGGCGGATGGGCTGAACGGTTTGACAAGGATAGTACTTTTAACTCGCAGTTCCATTCGGGAGACGGAAGTATAAGCGATGTAATGATGATGAGCAGAAAAGGCAAGGTGGAATACGGACAGGGAGATGGCTATAAGGCAGTAAGGCTTCCGTATGGAAATGGAAAAATCGCCATGTATTGTGTGTTACCTGATGAAAATGTCTCTATCAATGATTTTATTGAGGATTTGGATCCCGGTGAATGGAATATCATAAAGGAAAGCATTTCTGAGAGGGAAGACGTATTGCTCCAACTGCCAAGATTCAAACTGGAATACGGGATTAAGGAGTTGAAGGAAAGTCTGACAGAGCTGGGCATGGGCGAGGCATTCTCCGAATCAGCTGACTTCTCCGGTATGCGTGAAGGAGTTTTCATAAGCAGTGTTCTTCACAAGGCGATCATAGAGGTTAACGAAGAGGGAAGCGAAGCGGCAGCTGCAACAGTGGTTCAATTAACTAAGAGCGCTGCTCCTATCGAATCCATCACCTTCATAGCAGACCGGCCCTTCATGTTCGTTATAGAAGAGGAAGACACAGGCACCATCCTGTTCATGGGGAAATTATATGCTGTTTGAACTTCTCTTTTCAGCTTCTTCACTTTTTTGGCTCTTTTAGCTTTTTTATTCTTTTAGCTTTTTTTTGCTTTTAGCTTTTTTAACTCTTTTAACTCTTTTTGCTCTTTAACTCTTTAACTCTTTTACTCTTTAACTCTTTTACTCTTTTACTCTTTTACTCTTTTACTTTCTTTTTTAGCACCTTGTATTTTCATTAAAATGTTTAGGATTGGAGGAAGGTAGATTATTGCAATAAAATGTTTATCGTTGAGAAAGGGAGATTCTTGAAATAAAGATGCGGGGACATTCTCCGGCTTTGAGAAACGTCCCCGCACTTTATTTATGCACTGCTTATCCATTCTGTACTTATCTATACATTACTCTGTACATTACTCTATACCTTATTCTATATCTTACTTATCCATTCTGTATTTATTTACGATTGCCTTCATCTGGCTTTCCTTTTGTTCCATATCCGCTACCATCTTGAACTGAGTACGGCACCTGTCAAGGTTATGGTCCTCACGGTGAATCTTGAAGTAAACATCGCCGTTAAGATAGTCGGTAAGGAACCTCATGCCGCATTCAAAAGTCATTATCTTGGCTCCGAAAGGCAGCAGATCTATTTCAAGAGGGGTGAGGGATTCTCCTGCCGTTTCCATGAAGCCTTTGGTGAACTGCTCAAAGAGAGTAAGCTCCATCCAGACTTTGGAGAGATCCTTTTCATCCTCGGCAGCAGGGTTTGTTCCCGAACGGATGGAATCACCGAAGTCGTACAGGGACAGTCCAGGCATTACGGTATCAAGGTCTATGACGCAGATACCTTCGCCTGTTTCGTCATCTATCATTACGTTGTTGAACTTGGTGTCATTATGCGTCACTCTCAGAGGAAGCTTGCCCTGCGCCAGATAGTCTACCAGTATTGATGTCTCAGCTGCTCTGTCTTCGACAAACTTGATTTCTTCCTTTACCAGTTTCGCACGGTTCTTTACATCCTTCTCAACCGCTTCCTGAAATGCCTTATAGCGCTTTGCGGTATGATGGAAATCAGGTATGGTCTCGTGAAGGGTCTCAGCCGGATAATCGCTCATCAGCTTCTGAAACTTTCCGAAAGCCCTTCCACCGTTATAGAAATGGTTCAGGTTTTCTACCACCTGATAAGTCTGGGCTCCTTCTATGAAGATATAGCCGCGCCAGTAATTTCCGTCCTCTGTCTTGTAGAAGCTTTTGCCATCGGTTGTGGGAATAATGTTAAGCGTTTCCCTTAAAGGATCTCCTCCCGCAGCAATGATCTTCTTTCTAAGGTGCTGCGTTACTCCCACTATATTTTCCATCAGCTTCTCAGGCTCTTTAAAAACATTGTGGTTTATTCTCTGCAGAATATAGCGGTGAATTTGCCCGTCGGGTTTTCTGAAATAAGCGGCAAAAGTATCATTTATATGACCGAAGCCGTGAGGCTCTGCTTTTATAAATTCCCCTTCAAAACAAAAGTGTGGAACAATTTCGTTAAAATTGAATTTTGCCTGTGTCGCCATAATTTATTCCTCCCAAAGTTTTTCAGGATATACTCCCTGCTGAATCAGATTGTTGATGGCCTGTTTGACACGAGGTTTATCCTCACGATAAGTGACTCCGTACCATTTTTCCCTGGACGGGAGAACCTTAACCCTTGCCTTGTTTTCCGCTATAAGGCTTCCTACCACCTCGGGAAGGAAATATTCGGCTTTAAGTATGTTGTCCTTGTTCTTTTCCAGAAATTCAGGGAACCTTGCTTCAAGTTCCTTGAAAAAGCTGGGGGTAAAGCCCCAGGTATTCATGGAAACGGTGCTTCCGGCAGGTATTTCTATCCAGTTTACATCATCCTCTGTGTACTTGGTAACATCGCCGAATTTCATTATTTTCGTGCGCTCGTGTATTTCCACCAGGTAACCGTCAGGACTTACGGTGCACACACCGCGGGCTACATGGCCATGTTCAGTCAGGGTATTTTCAAGCTGGAAACCAACCATGCAGTATTCATACATTCCCGGCTTGTCCTCGGCATCCTTGAGGAAATTATAGAGAACCTGGAATGATGTCGGCCCGTAGAAGTCATCAGCGTTAATCACCGCAAAAGGAGTATCAACGGCATTGCGGGCGCTCATTACCGCATGCCCGGTACCCCAGGGTTTGTTTCTGCCTTCCGGTACTGAAAACCCCGGAGGAAGATCGTCCAGCCTCTGGTAGACGTAATCGGTCTCGATATACCTGCCGATTCTGTTGCCTATCTTCTCCATAAAGGCTTCCCTTATATCTTCCTTTATAACGAATACTACTTTTCCAAAGCCGGCTTTAATGGCATCGTAAATTGAATAATCAATTATTATTTCGCCGTTGGGACCTATGGGGTCTATCTGCTTCAGCCCTCCGTACCTGCTCCCGACACCGGCTGCCATGACTACTAGTGTTGGTTTTGCCATCGTGTTTCCTGCTCCCTTCTTGATGAATATATCTGGATTTTAACCAGTATATTTTTATATTTTAACCAGTTTATCTGTTACATTTTTAATCGGTATATCCTTCAGGGTTATTATACTGCCAGCGCCATGCATCCTCGCACATCTGATCTATGCCTCTTTCCGCCTTCCAACCCAGTTCTCTTTCTGCCTTTGAAGGATCGGCGTAGCAGGCAGCAATATCACCGGGCCTTCTGTCAACAATCCTGTATGGAATTTTTCTTCCTGAAGCTTTTTCAAAGGCGACCACCATTTCCAGCACGCTGTATCCCCTGCCGGTACCAAGGTTGTATGTCACTATGCCGGGATGGGTGTTGATCTTCTCCAGCGCCTTCAAATGCCCGAGTGCAAGGTCCACCACGTGGATGTAATCTCTTACACCTGTTCCGTCAGGTGTGGGATAATCGTTTCCGTATACTTTAAGTTCATCAAGCTTGCCCACGGCTACCTGGGAGATATAGGGAACCAGGTTGTTGGGTATGCCGTTGGGATCTTCACCTATAAGCCCGCTGATATGGGCTCCTACAGGGTTGAAATACCTGAGTATTGCTATATCCCAGGTGTTGTCGGCATTATAAAGGTCCCGAAGTATATCTTCTATCATCAGCTTGGTGCGCCCGTAAGGATTTGTTGCTGAAAGAGGAGCGTCTTCGGTAATTGGAAGCTTTTGAGGATTACCGTACACTGTTGCCGAGGAACTGAACACGAGTTTTTTAACATTGAACTTCTCCATAACCTGCAAAAGTGTCAATGTACCGGTGATATTGTTCCAGTAATACTGCATGGGAATTCTCACCGATTCACCTACAGCTTTCAAGGCTGCAAAGTGAATTACCGAATCTATCTGATTATTTGCAAAAACATCTTCCAAAGCCTCCCTGTCAAGCAGGTCCACCTTATAGAATTTCAGATCCTTTCCGGTGATTTTTTTTACTCTTCTTAAAGCTTCCTCTTTGCTGTTGCAAAGATTGTCAACCACTATTATTTCATAACCGGCATTAAGAAGTTCTACACACGTGTGACTTCCAATATAACCGGCTCCTCCGGTTACCAATACAGCCATTGAATTACCTCCGTTTCAAAAGCGCATGAAATTTATCAAAAACAGATTAACACATTATTTATACAAAATCAATTGCCGCAACCTATTTTAAAGCCTTATGAAATCTGCTGTTATGGGGTATAACTAAATAATTAACAATGGGCATAATTGGTAATGACTGAATAATGTTTCAACGGTGGCGCCAATATATTTAATTTATCTGTTGTATTGCATAAATTGGATGATTTGCCGTATTTGGCTAAGGAATTATGTCTTCATACTCCACGTCTGTTCCGTCTGCAGGTCCGTACCATACGCTGCTGCCGAAGGTTGTGACATAAAGCATGTCTTTATTGTAAGGATCGGGAATAGCCCTGTGTGCCCATTTGAAGTTGAAACCTCCCAGCCTGCGCCAGCTTTGCCCCTTGTCATCAGAGCGATAAAGGGAACCTTCAAATGTAGTGATGAATATCGTTGACGGTTGTTCAGGATGCACGGTCACCCCGTAAACGTAAGATGCAGGGTTGAAAATATTCTGCCAGCTTTCTCCCCCGTCTTCACTCAAATACAGGCCGCCTTTTTTCTCCAGCGTGTCTTTTATTTCAGGCCAGCATGCAAGATACAGTCTTTCTGGATTTTCAGGGTCAAAGGCAAGGTCATTGGGAGCATTGGTGCCTTCAGGCATTTTGACAGGTTTCCAGCTTTCGGTACCGTCGGTGGACTTATATATCTCGCCGTCTATTACTTTTCCGTCCCTGGCTCCCCGGGCCATCAGAACATAAAGCGTTCCGTCGGGAAGCATGATCAGCCTCCAGGCAAACAGGTTTTTCCCAAGACCTTTGTTTTTCAGTGTCCAGGTTTTTCCGTCATCGGTGGATTTAAATACGCCCTTATTGTATGTCGTTACATAAAGGGTTCTGTTTCCGGCAGGGCTCCTGGGGTCAAGGACAATGTGGGTGGAAGGGCAGTCCGTGGTCATGCCGTTATTGGATACCTCCCATGTCCTTACTCCGTCATCGGTACGGCATACGCCTCCTGATGACTTCTCCAGCCATGGGCCTCTGTACATCTTAGCCCTTGGGAGATCATGGGAGTATGACCACACCGACCATGCGCGGTCCTTTACTTCAGGGTCGAATACCATCCAGTAGCAGGTATTTTCCCATAGCCCTGGCACGCCGTTTATGGCATGCTTCCAGCTTTTGCCTCCGTCCCTTGAATCCTGCATGCCGATGTCTGTGTATGATATTACTAAGTGATCTTTGTCAAAAGGATCAAAATGAACCCCGTAGCAGGTGGTTACCTCAAGGTTTATGCTGCTGGAGGAGCCATCCGGGTTCTCCCGGCAATACACCTGGGCCCATGTTTTGCCGCCGTCCTCGGTCTTGATGGGGATAAAGGGTGATGTGTACCAGCATATATCCGGATTGTTGGGGCATGTTCCCATGTTCAGCGTATTTATAAGCCAGTCAGTGTTGTAGGTGCGCGCCATCCAGCCTGGAGTAAAGTTATCCGGAAGCTTGTCGCTGAGCTTTAATGACCATTTCCACGTATCACCTGCATCCTCCGATTTCATTATTCCTTTATATGTCATGGGCAGCTTTGGATTGGCAAGTACCGTCTTTGTTACTTCCGGGAATTTTGTATAATCATTGGATATTGTGATATCAGGATTCAAGAAAATCTCAGGCATCCTGTCCACCCCGATGTATACTGTACGGCAGTCCGTCTTGGGGACCGATAACTTAGAAAACAGGCGCTGCTGTCCAAAGTCAGGGGGAGGCATGCCGTCATCCAGCCCGTTGTAAAGCTCTGTCCAGGTTTGCCCCAGGTCTTCCGATCTCATTACACCGGTATGAAATTTTCCTCTTTCCCATCTGGAAGATGTAATAAGGAAGAAGTATGGCTTTTTTGCTACAGGATGCATTCCGCAGTCTGCGCTTTTGATAATATCAATTTCAGGGGGAAGAGGAAGTTTTTCAATGCTGAAATCTTTTGCTGATGCTTTATATACAGCGGTATCAGTAAAAATGAATATTCCTCTTTTTTCAATAGGGGAAGAGGGATCAGAATAAATGCAATGGAACCTTTTGCCATCAACATCATAGGGGCCTTTCCAGCTGTCGCCCCTGTCTGTGGAGAAAAATACCTTAAGGCCGTCTGAAATGACTCCTATATATATGCGTTCTGGATGGTCTGGTTCTATATGGATGAACTGTATCTTCCCTCCGCACCAGTTATCCTCTGAAATGAAGCAGTGGTCCGCTTCATCTCCCCTGAAAGTTTCCTTTATCACTTTGGAAGGGTGGGGGAATATTAAGCGCCACTTATGTCCTTTGTCTTCCGATCGGAAGAGCCCGCTTGATCCTGCATATATGACATCCAGATCACGGGGATCGAATGCAATGGAGTCTATGCGGGTTTTAATGTTGAATTGCCTCCATGATCTCCCTCCGTCATATGTAATGTATCCTCCCGTCATATCGCATGTCATCAGCACCATGTTGGTGTCATGAGGGCTTATTGTAGGTATGAAGGTTCCGCCTCCCGCACCCGGACCAAGAAGTTTCCATCCTTTAGCATCATGGCTTTTGCCAGATGAACATGAAACCCTTACCGAAAAGCCTGACATGTTAACACCTCCGTGTTCCCTTTTCTGCTTGCCAGCGCAAAAACGTCAGATAACGAGTTATGCCGGATATCAGGAAATGATATGCTACGAAATAGCGTTGGGACAGGCCCCAGCGACTGTAATTCCCGCATATCATTTCAGTTATTCCATGCTGGCGAAATGCATTGAATAGATAATGTTTTATATCTGGATTATATACTTATTGATCCATATATACAATTCGTTAAATTATTTTATCCTTTCTTGACCGATTTTCGTTTTAATCTCTTAAGATGCATTATGTATTGGAATTAATACAAAAGGTATTGTATAATATGATTACATAGTATAATATATGGAATAAAAAACAGATTTAGCAATTGTAAAGGAGGGGCAGGATGCAAGCCAAGGAGTTAAAGATTACCGCATTGTTCATAACAGAAGATTTTTACAGCTACCATGGGACTTTCAAACTTGTTCACGGAGAAAAATCCATGGACGTAGACCTCGATGACCTGGATGAAGCAAAGCTGAAGCAGATCAAGAACTATTTCGGACTTAGTGAGCCTACGGACATCATAAGAAAAGAGATCATGTCAAAAGTGGTTGAAGCGGCCAAGACCGAGAGCAGGTACGTGGAGGGCAAAATTGGATAATTCCGGCTTACTTGCTTTTGATGATCTCATTTAACGGTCAGAATCATTTAAACGGACGGAATTATTTAAACAGAGAGAATAATTTAACAGATAAAATATTTTGATTAGTTTGCTTATTTTTCCTGTTATTTATCATTTGATGTATACCTTTCAAATTTTCACATCATTTTTTTGAAGTACTTTGTTAATTCATAAACATTTACTATCTTATATACGCATTGTTCCTGATGAGCTCTTCTCTAAGCTCTGCATACCCTAACCCGTACAGATAACCATCATGATTCTTAACTGCCAGTCCTGCAGCTGTTCCGCCTGCCCGGCCGATAGCCTATGCTACGGGGTCTTGATTAACATTAATCAACATGTTCTTGATTAACATTAATTAACATGGTATAATCTGCTTGTCGCTGTTAAAATCCCAAGAAAGGAGCCGTGTTAAGGTGAAGACGAATACTGAGGAAGCATTATTGATGATGACAAACAGAATATATGCATTAACGCGGCATCTGCAGTGAGCTGGGATTTCATCAGCATATAACGTCCAAGTACACTCATCAGAAACAGAAGCAGGCAGGGGCCTGCATTTTTTGTTTCATGTCTTTTATATATCACTGCGGCGTTATCAGGTAAAAATTCCAATTACTTTTACAGTCGGATGGTTCTCAGATATCGCATCATTTTCAGGAAGAGAAACTGCAATCTTGCGACAAGATAAATTTGCAACCTTACAACAAGATAGATTTTTGGCCGGTGGCGACTTGTATGGAGGATATCAGGATCGTGGAATATGAACCTTCCTGGGCCAAAGCAGTGGCGGATATGTGGAATAAAAGCAGCGAGGGCTGGAACGGATCCATTACCAGCAAAACCGAGGACTCAGTGCTCAGGGAGCATGAAAACGCTTCCCATCTTAATGTATTCCTGGCGGTAAAGGGCGATGAGGTAATTGGTTACTGCAGCTTTGACGAGTATTTCATGGACGAGGGAGCATTGTTTATAAACCTGCTGAATGTAAGGCCGGATTACCATGGCAAAAAGATAGGGAAAATGCTGGTCCTGAATGCCGTGAAAAAGACAATAGAGCTGGGCTGGCCAAGGCTGGACCTTTTTACCTGGCCCGGCAATACTAAAGCGGTACCGCTGTATAAGAAATGCGGTTTCTTTTGGGAGAAGAGGGATGACACCACACACCTGATGAATTTCATACCCACTTTGCTGAATACAGAGGCATTAAGGGAGTTCTTTGAGACGGCAGATTGGTATGAAGATTCTACCAGGACAATTGAAGTCAAACCGGACGGGAGGCAGGAAAACAAGTTTGACTATTTTGAGTATAGCTGGGAGAAGGACGGCAGAAAGCTCAGGGTGGAATTTGAAAGGACAGGCCGTGGGATGAGGCTGATTGAGACCGATGACTATTTGGTGAGCGCAACTGTGGAGGATCATGAGCTGATCTTCGGCCGGGATTACAAGGTAGTCTATGAAATAGTAAACAAGTCCGGCAAACCGTTGAATGTGGCAATTAAAGGCAGGAGTGACAAAAACATAACTTTTGATCTGGACTGTTCGGTTGATGTAACTGAGCGTAAGACCATAGAAGCCTATTCCCATGTAGGGGAAGTAAAGGAAGAGCAGAATCCTCACAGGACGCATCCGGGGGTAGTGGCAGACCTGCTGATAAACGGCAAAAAAGCAGTCTTCAAGGTAGGAATAGTGCCCGTTTACCCGGCAAAGATGGATTTATACATACCCGGCCAGGAATGCTATCTGGGTGTCCGGTCTGAATGCTATATGGAGATTGAGAACAAATTCAAAGAGGATGCCGTTTTCACATTTACGCTGCCGGAAATGAAGGGAATAACCTTTGAAGAGAAGAGCTCCAGTGTAGAGCTGAAGGGTGGCGGCAGGACTACTGTCACAATACCGTATATCCTTGACAGTTTCATTTATTACTCTGCTTCCATGAGGGTAAATGCTTGTCTGGCAAGCGGCGAGACCGTCAGTTTCCAGAAGGATATGAGCATAGCGTTCAAGGGCCGCAGCGGGATCCTTTGGGGAGAGAACCGGAATGGTTATGAAATATTCAACGGACCTTACAGCGCAGGCCTGAACAAAAACAACAACTCGGTCTGGATGAGCAGGATTTCGGGCGACAACCATTCAAGCTACTGGTTGTATCCAAAGGTCGGAAAACCTTTTTCGGTAGAATTGTACAGGAAAAAGCCTGACCATGTAGCATTTGAAACCGAAGACGGCAAAGTTATTTTAAGAGCTGTTTACAACCTTGATGATTTTAAGGGGCTGCAGCTTACAATAGTGACAAAGCTTGATTCATCAGGAATTGTTGAGCATTATTACCAGCTGAAAAATACCACCGACAGCCAGATAGCTGAAGATGTCTGGATCAGTGATACATTCAGGCATGACATGTTCAGGGGGGTCATGCCCTATGAAGGTGGATTTGTGGAGTTTGATGATACCGATGAAGTGTTGCTGAGCCAGTGGAACAGTGAAAAGATAACAGAGAACTGGCTGTTTTCCTACGGTGAGAACATGACCCGCGGGGTATGCTGGGATCCAAATGATGCTGTCAAGTTCGACAATTATTGCATGTATTTCGAGCATAACCTGGGAAAGCTTCCGGCTGGTGAAACTGTAAGCACAAAGCCGGTTATAGTGGCGCTGGGAGTGTTCGGAAGCTGGCAGGACTTCAGGACCTTCGCGCTGAAGAAGGCACGTACCGAAAGGCTTGTGACTGCACGGTACGCAGATCTGGTTGTAAACGGTGGCAATCCTTTCGTTACAGGTGATTTTGTTGTTGCTGCCAGGGATCTTAGGAACAGCGGGCTAAGCGGAAAAATCAGCATAGCATCCTGCAGCGGTTCTTTTGAATGCCAGACTAAGAAGCTTTCAGCTTCCGATGGAGTGCGTGAGGCCACTTTCAAACTGAACTCTGAATGGAAGGCCAATCCTGATATTTTAAGGTTAAGCCTGGATGCCGATGCTGTCAGATCTGAACGCAAGGCTGCAGTTTTCTGCAAATCAGGTGGAAAGATAGAGATGGGGCAAACCATAGAGGCACAGAAGGATGTCCTGTGGGCAGATAATGGTTCTGTAAGGATAAAGGTTTCACCCGGATTTTCACATGCCCTCTTCTCGCTTGAGAGTAAGGGCATGGAATGGCTGGATTCCTCTTTCCCGTCACCTGGCATCAAGGCCTGGTGGAATCCCTGGATAGGAGGTGTTGTTCCGTCAATACCAGGAATGTCGGAATCTACCGTGCTTGAGGAAGCAAGGTCAGCAGGTTTTGTAAGGTTATGTGATGAATCCGGGAACACCTGGGAAGGCATCAGGACGGTTTTAACAGTTGAGAAGAATGAAATGTTAAAAGGTATGAAGCTGGGATTCTATTACCTGATGCTGCCGGGGGCTCCGGTTGTATGCTGTGTTACGGGCATTGTGCAGGAGACAGGACGCTATCTGGGCTGGCACCGGTGTGATTACGAATGCTTTTTCAAACCGGGAGAAAATATAAATGAAAGCTATGTTGAGATTGAAAACAGTAAAAAGGAAAAAATAAGACTGAGGCCAGGAGTTGAGCAGCACTTTGTCGAAACAAAATCCACCATCATGTATGGATCGGACAGGGGTGAAAAGAAACTGCTCCTTTATGCCGATCCTGACAACATGGAAGTGGAAACCGGTGTCAACAGCAAGCTGGTTATGGCTTTTATCGGGACTTCCAAGCCTTTAAGGAGCGGAGAGAAAGGTTTCACGCATCCTTTCTTCCTGATATTGGCTGATGAATATATCCCATCCGAGCTTCTTAAGGATCTCAGAAATGTGAAATTCGGCAAAGATCAGCTTGACATATGATATACCGGGCGTGATATATGTCATTGAAGCACCTGATATCAGACGGCGAGAAGTCTGATATCAGGTGAAAAGAAGTTTGATGAACAGCCGCAAGTGTTTTGTTTAAGCCTGAAAAGGGACCTGCAACCATGATATCAGATAGAAAGATACTTGCATCTTACATGGAGGATCCGGAATATGAAAATAATTGATGCGCACATCCATTTTTCACGGATTGAGAGTTTTATACACACTGCCAATGAGATAACTTTTCTGGATTATTCCGGCAAAGGGCTTGAGAAAGAGTTTTCCGAAGCGGGAATAACGGCTGCCATAGGGATGGGATTAACCGAGCAGGAAGCCTGGGGCTTTCCTGATACAACATCGCCAAACCCCATGGGACTGGATCTTGAAAGCAGCGTTCCGCCCCTTGTTGCATGCTGCCTTGGGATCAATCCTGTCATGCTGGAGCAAAACGGCGCTTCAGAGCTTGAAAAAATTGAAGGAGAGATCGCAAGGCATGATGTTATGGGAATAAAGATTTACGCAGGTTATTATCCTTATTATGTATATGATAAGGTTTACCATCCGGTTTATAAGCTGGCGGAGAAACATAATCTGACTGTTGTGATACATGGGGGCGCTACATACTCTGATAGAGCGCTTCTGAAGTACTCACATCCCCTTGCGGTGGATGAGCTTGCAGTGGAATTCAGGAGTGTAAACTTCGTGATAGCCCATTTAGGCGATCCGTGGGTTATGGACACAGCCGGTGTGGTATATAAAAATCCCAACGTTTTTGCTGATTTATCCGGGTTTTTAGTAGCTGCCGATTCCAAGATTGAATCAATGAGAAAAAACAGGCTGATCATGGATCATTTCATGCAGGCATTGGAATACACCGAACTGTATAACAAATTCCTGTTTGGATCAGACTGGCCTCTTGCACCGGTAAAGCCATATATTGAGTTTGTAAAGGATATCGTGCCTGAAGAGCATCATGAAGATGTGTTTTTCAGGAATGCAATTAACGTGTTTCCCAGGCTTGGTGACTTCCTGGAAACCATTGCTTCAACCACCTGAATCTATTGATTATTGCAGTAAGCAGATAGTATTATGGACATGTAGGCATTACATATGATTTTCGGATGGATATACATGTAATTTCCGGATAGATACGGCGGAGCGCATATAATGCGCCGCTTGGATTTTAATGTAATACGGAGGTAATATCATGCCATACTATACGGTAAATATCAGGGAAAGGCTCAAAAAAACCTTTGAACGGATTGAGAAAGCCATATACCAACCTGTAGCGGATCTTAAAGTGACCGCATGGGTTACCCCCGAACCGGTAAGCTTCAGTGAAAGGACCACCGGTGAAAGGAAGGAGTTGAAGGTGGGGGAAAGCTGGGGCAAGCTGTGGGATTGCGCATGGTTTAATTTTACAGGGCAGATACCTCAGGAATGCAAAGGTAAGAAGGTTGTGCTGCTCATTGACTTGAGCGGTGAAGGCTGTGTTTTCGATGAGAAGGGAAATCCTGTACAAGGCCTTACCACTGCAAGCTCCCACTTTGACCGGTCCCAGGGCCGGCCGGATAAGAGAGTTGTAGTGATATCGGAATGCTGGGACGGCAAAGGGGATATTGATATCTGGGTAGATGCAGGCTGCAACGATCTTTTCGGGAATTACCGGGACAGCGGCACTCTTAAGGAAGCATGTATAGCCGTTTGCAATGAAAACATGAGAAAGCTTTATTACGACTTTGAGGTGCTGTATGAACTGATGGAGTATACCCCTGAAGACAAGGCAAGGCATTTCTCCATACTTTATGCCCTTAATGACGCAGCCAACCTTCTGAAAGAATACAGCGACCAGGAGGCGGAAAAAGCAAGGGAAGTGCTTGCAGCAGAACTTAATAAGAAATGCGGAGACATGTCCCTGTCTGTTAGCGCTATAGGCCACGCACATATCGACCTGGGCTGGCTGTGGCCGATACGTGAAACCATCAGGAAGGGTGCCCGTACGTTTTCGACGGTGCTCATGAACATGGAAAGATATCCTGATTATGTGTTTGGTGCAAGCCAGCCTCAGCTTTATCAGTGGATGAAGGACTATTATCCGGGCCTTTATGAAAGGATAAAGCAGCGGGTTGCCGAAGGACGCTGGGAGGCTCAGGGCGCCATGTGGGTTGAAGCCGATACCAACATATCCGGGGGAGAAGCCCTGGTAAGACAGGTGCTGTATGGAAAGAGGTTCTTCAGAGAGGAATTCGGAAAGGATATGAAGATTTTATGGCTCCCGGATGTTTTCGGATATAATGCAGCGCTGCCCCAGATCATGAAGAAATCGGGCGTAGATTACTTTATGACCCAAAAGCTGTCATGGAGTAAATACGACGTATATCCTCACCACACTTTTTGGTGGAAAGGTCTGGACGGTAGCACCGTACTTGTGCATATGCATCCTGAGGCAAGTTACAACAGTCCTGCTTCTCCCAAGGCCATAATCAGGTCGGAAAGAGTTTTCCTTGACAAGGGAATCTCCGATAAGGTGCTTGTTTTGTTCGGTGTCGGTGACGGAGGCGGAGGTCCCGGAGAAGAGCATCTTGAAAGGCTTGCCAGGGAAAAGAATCTTGAGGGCCTTATACCGGTTACACAGGAACCTGCCCTGGATTTCTTCAGGCATATAGAAAAGGATGGGCATAAGTACAAAACATGGCAAGGAGAGCTTTACCTTGAATTCCACCAGGGAACCTTTACCTCACAGGCAAGAAACAAACGTTATAACAGAAAGATGGAGTTTGCTCTGAGGGAGTTGGAATTTGCCAGCGTTTTGGCCATGCTGACAGCAGGAAAGGCGTATCCTCAGGAGGAGCTGGAAAGCATATGGAAAGAAGTGCTGCTTTACCAGTTCCACGACATATTGCCCGGGTCTTCTATAGGCCGTGTCTACAGCGAATCCCTGGAAAGATACCGCATTCTTATGGATAGAGTACAGTGCATGATAAATGAAGCATACTCATCCATCGCAGAAGGTGTCTGCAAAAAATCGGTCTGCATTTTTAATTCCCTTTCCTGGAAACGTTCCGAGTGGATCAATATTGGCGGGAAGTGGGTAAAGGTCGATGTGGAGCCGATGGGATGTGCTTTTGTTGACATGTCCGATGAGGCTCAACTGACCCGGGTACCGTCCTGCGATGAAACCCAGGCATTGTCCTGCAGTGAGAACCAGCTTGAAAACGACTTGCTTAGGGTAAGATTTGATGACGACGGAACCATAGTTTCGGTTTATGACAAGCAGCATGACCGAGAGGCCATAGCCGAAGGTTCAAAGGCCAACAGGCTTGCAGTGTATGAGGATTACGGAGATGCGTGGGATTTTTCAATACAGTACGATGAGACTCCGGGAGAAAGCTTTGAGCTGACCGGGACAAAAAGCTATATTGAAGGACCTAAAGCTATAAGGGAAAGCACATACAGGTACGGTAATTCGGTATTGAAGCAGAAGGTGATACTCACCGCCGGAAGCCGCAGGATAGACTTTGTCACCACCGTTGACTGGAAGGAAAACCACAGGATGCTGAGGACTTCATTCCCGGTGAATGTATATGCCACCGAAGCCACCTGTGAAATACAGTTCGGAAATATAAAACGTCCTCTCCACAGGAATACAACGTGGGATATGGCAAAATACGAGGTACCTGCCCACAAGTGGGTTGATATCTCCCAGGGGGATTACGGTGTGTCCCTTATGAATGACTGCAAATACGGACATAAGGTGGTTGGCAACGTAATGGACCTCAATCTGCTCAGGAGCCCCCGCTTTCCTGATGATACTGCCGATCGTGCGGTTCATGAATTTACATATTCCCTCTATCCTCATTCTGGGGATTATGTAAAGGGCGGTGTGGTAAGAGCAGGGTATGAACTGAATATCCCCCTTACAGTGATTGATTTACCGGAAGCTTCCGATAACGACGTTTCTTGCTTTGATAAGACAGAAACCCTCAAATGCCCTGAAGAAAGTGTATCCGGTTACGTAAGAGGCAATTGCATGAAATCTTTGATAGAAGTTGATGCAGAAAATGTCATTGTTGAAGCCGTGAAAAAGGCTGAAGACAGCAATGCAATAATAGTCAGGCTTTATGAGTGCCATGGAGCAGGCGCCAATGCAAAGATCAAGGTGGGGTTTGAATATAGCCAGGCAAATCTTGTGAACCTGTTGGAAGAACCCATAGAAGAGACAGCTTTAGATAAAGAGAACCTTGTGCTGAAATTCAAACCTTTTGAAATACAAACACTGAAGTTTACCTTAAATAATTAACAAAATAACAAATTATCACTTTACTATAATAAAGTTTTAAAGTACAATAGCTATGGAACCAAATATACATAAATATAAGGGGCGATGTATTAAATGAAGAGGTCTGTAGCAATTGTACTTTTGGTGGTGATGGCGGCAGCCTTGTTTTTGACGGGATGCGGCTCATCAAAATCCGGAGATAAATCATGGGAAAAGATAAAGAAAAAAGGTGAGTTTGTTCTCGGTCTTGATGACGGTTTCCCTCCCATGGGTTTCAGGGATGAAAACGGAAACATTGTGGGATTCGATATCGATGTAGCTGCCGAAGTTTGCAAACGCCTCGGTGTTGACCTGAAGCTTCAGCCCATAAGCTGGGATGCCAAGGAGCAGGAACTGAACACGGGAAATATAGACTGCATATGGAATGGGTTCACCATTACCGAGGACCGCAAGAAAAACATATTGTTTTCAAAGCCTTATATGAATAACCGACAGGTTCTGGTTGTAAGGGAAGACTCAGCATATAGTAAACCTGAGGACCTGGAAGGTGCTGTTCTTGCAGTACAGGCTGAATCCAGCGGAAAGGTTGCCCTGGATGAAAACGAAGAGTTTAAGAGCAAGCTGAAGGAAGTAATCATATTTGATGATTACCTGTCCGCCCTTATGGATCTTGAAACAGGCGGTGTGGATGTCATATTGATGGACGAGATAGTGGCAGGTTACCAAATGACCCTTGGAAAACCAATCAGGTACCTTGACCAGGAACTGGCCAGGGAGGAATACGGTATAGGATTCCGCAAGAATGATGTGGAACTGATGAACAAGGTCCAGGAGACCATTGAAGCAATGGCTAAAGACGGAACACTGGCCAAGATTTCCGAAAAATGGTTTGGCAAGGATATTACCACTGTTTCCAAATAAACCGGAGTTTGCAGCATTCGCCATAAGCGGCCGAAGGTAACAGGGCTGGTATTTTAACATGCCAGCCTTGTACTCATGTTTTAAGAGACTCTAAAAGAGGCCTTTTTGAAAGAGATTTTTCAGGGAGAATTTTTTTGAAAGAGAGTGTTTTTCTAAAAGCAAGCTATTTAAAGATTGACAGGTACAAACGGAAAGTATATGAAAAGAGAGATATTCTGATGTCAGGGGGCAAAACTGTTGAAATTAATAGCGTTACTTTTGGAAGGTACCTTGGTATCCATTGAGATATTTTTTCTTACTCTTTTGTTTTCACTGCCTCTGGGGCTTGTGGCCGCCCTCGGCAGAATGTCAAGAAACAGGATATTGTGCGGCCTTGTAAAAGCATATATATCCGTGATGCGGGGCACTCCCTTGATACTTCAGTTGATGTTTTTTTACTTTGCTCCTTTCTATATATTCGGAGTCAGCCTGGACAGGTTTACGGCGGCCATATTGGCCTTTTCGCTCAACTATGCCGCTTATTTTGCGGAGATTTACCGGGGAGGAATTGAATCAATCCCGAAAGGGCAGTATGAAGCTGCAGAAGTGCTTGGATTTACCAAAACCCAGACCTTCTTCAGGATAATAATGCCCCAGGTGATAAAAAGGATACTGCCTCCCATCAGCAATGAATTCACCACGCTGGTCAAGGATACAGCGCTGGTTACGGTTCTGGGCATTTCGGAACTGTTCAGGGCGGCAAGAAATGAAGCATCAAGGGTTGCTTCAACAAATCCCCTTCTTGTGGCAGGTGTCTTCTATTTTATCATGAACTGGGTTCTTGAAAAGGCGTTTCACTATGCTGAAAAGAAACTCAGTTATTACAGGTAGGAGGGGGAAAGCAATATGCAAATGCTGAAAGTGGAAAATGTATTCAAGTCCTTTGACGGAAACAACGTTCTTAAAGGAGTGTCGTTTGAAGTAAACAGGGGAGAGGTTGTTGCGATAATCGGCCCTTCAGGTTCGGGGAAGAGCACCCTTCTGCGCTGTATAAACCTTCTTGAAAGAATAGACAACGGGATGATTTCCGTCGGGAATGATGTAATGGTATATACCGGGGAAAACGGGAAGGTAATGTATTCCCCTGATAAAGAGTTAAGAAGGATCAGGCTCAGGCTGGGAATGGTGTTTCAGAGCTTCAATCTGTTTCCCCACTTTTCGGTTTTGAGGAATATTACCGAAGCACCGGTCCATGTAGCCGGAATAAGCTATGAAAAGGCCAGGGAGAATGCATTGGAGCTTTTGAGAAAAATGGAACTTGAGGATAAGGCCAATGCCTATCCATATCAGCTATCGGGAGGACAGAGCCAGAGGGTTGCAATCGCCCGGGCACTGGCCATGAAGCCCGATGTGCTTTTCTTTGACGAACCTACGTCTGCCCTGGATCCGGAGCTTACCATGGAGGTGTTAAAAGTGATCAGGAATCTTGCCATGGAGCATATGACAATGGTCGTGGTAACCCATGAGATGAGTTTTGCGCGTGAAGTGGCCGACAGGGTGATATTCATGGATGGAGGGCAGATAGTTGAAGAGGGAAGCCCTCATGAGATATTCGTTAATCCTAAGAGCGAAAGGCTCAAAGCCTTTTTGAGGATATTTTCCGATAAGTGAAAGGAAATTGAAGCAATAAAAGGGGACTGAAGCAAGTAATGGATAACCGGACGGATACGGACAAAAAAGACAGGCTGCTTGTTGTCTGGACCAGTAGTGACAGAGAAGTGGCCCTCAGGATGCTATTTATGTATACACGCAATGCCAAAAGAATGGGCTGGTGGGATGACGTACGGCTTCTTATATGGGGGCCTTCGGCAAAATTGCTTTCTGAAGATGAAGAACTCAAGGCATATATCAGGGATATGAAGGATATCGGTATAGAGCTTATAGCATGTAAAGCCTGTTCTGACGGATATGGTGTTTCAGATGCGCTTTCAGACCTGGGTGTGGAAGTTATGTATGTCGGAGAGCTTTTTACAGAAATGCTGCAGGATGGATGGACAACCATAACGTTTTAACTTAAATTGCATTTTGTGATTTTGATACCTCCCGGAGGGTCTTGTCATGACAAACAGCGGCAATAAATTTCCGGTAATAGGATTTATAGGGTTAGGTGCCATGGGCGGCAGAATGGCCGTAAATCTCCTGAGGGCAGGATATACACTGATAGGATTTGATATAGATGCAACACGGCTTTCTGCGGTAGTTTCGGAAGGAGCAAAAAAGGCTGCTGATATTGAAGAAGTGGTGAAAAGGAGCGATTACGTACTGACCAGCCTTCCTTCCTCAGAAGTGTTTGTGGATACTGCTGAAAACCATCTGATACCTGCCGCAAAAAAGGGGCAGGTGTTCATCGATTTAGGTACGGTGGTTCCCACTGAGACGAGACGGATTGCAGAATTATTCAAAAGCAAGGGTGCAACTCTTATGGATGTGCCTGTAACCGGAGGGATTCACGGTGCTGAAAAGGGCACGCTGGGAATGTTCATAGGAGGAGACAGGCAGCAGGTGGAAAAAATACTGCCCGTGCTGAAAGTTTTGGGCGATCCTGATAAAATTGTGTACTGCGGCCCAAGCGGTGCAGGTCAGATAGTAAAGGGTGTGAATCAGCTTGCCATGGGCCTTTATGCTGCCGCATTTCTGGAAGCTGTTGCATTTGGAGTGAGATTGGGCGTGGATCCCGGGATTCTGGCGGATACCGTTGGCGGCGATGATGGATGGCGCAGAGAATTCAGGAATATTGCCAACAAGGTTATCCAGGGTGAGGGCAGTTCTGTAAGCATAAAGTTCGGCCAACTGAAGTATTTTATAGATGAAGCAGAGCGCTATGGATTTAAGCTGCCAATATCCAAGGCCCTGCATGAATTCTGTGACACGGGAGAACGGCTGGTTATGGACGCCAACCGCCTCTCACCCTCCTTCTGGATTGAGCTTATGAAAAAGAACAGATAAAATATTGAAATGAAATTAAAAAATGAAATATAAAAAGAAAAGGTTAGGTGGAGACTGATCCCCACCTGACCAAAAAAGTTAAGTTATTCCATAATGGGCGCGCATAATTGTACACCGTGCCATCTCAGAAGTGATTCAAAGCCAACCTAAAAAAGGTGGACGTTTTTTGGAGACAATGATAAGTTAAATAAGCTGGTTTCTAAATTAAATCTATGGCCAGATTAAATCTATCACCTAATTAAATCTGTTACGAAATTAAATCCATCAAAGAATTAAATCTATCAAAAAAATTAAATCCATCATTAAATAAAACTATCACTAAATTAAATCCACAACTAAATTAAATCCACAACTAAATAAACCATCACTAAATAAATCCATCACTGAATTAAATCCATCACTGAATTAAATCCATCACCAGATGAAAATGTCCAGATAGCTGTTTGAAATCTTTCTTAATGTCCTTGCATCAAGCCTTTCTGCTCCGGTACGCTCATAGGCGGCGTCGCAGTAGTCGGCACGGGTGTATTCTTCAATGATCTCCA
Organism: Bacillota bacterium; assembly: GCA_023622945.1. Taxonomy (GTDB): domain Bacteria; phylum Bacillota; class Clostridia; order Acetivibrionales; family JAMNYG01; genus JAMNYG01. The sequence continues at coordinate 23,743 of JAMNYG010000117.1, forward strand.
TGGGAAGAATGGGTTTGAAAGGCTTTGCCTTGCCGATAAGAGATATTGCCCTTGCCGCAGCTTCCCTGATTCTTTTTTCAGCTTCCTTAAGGTCATATGAAATTGCCTTGTTTCTTCCTGAAGCCACTTTGACCGCTGCGGTTTCAATGGGGTTAAAGAATGCACGTGCTTCTGCGCAGGCAGCTTCATCTCCGGATACCATTATGAGGGGTACTCCGAAATGTGCGCACATTATTGCCCATTGTGCCATCTCACCCATTTTTCTTCCGTTGACGTAGTAATTAAAGCATGAGAGGCTTGATTGCGTGTGATCCAGGAATGCATTCAATGTGCCTGCCATGGCGTGGGCTCCGATTATCATGGTTGCGTCAAAGGTTTCGTCCAAACCTCCCGTCCATCTTCTGCCTCTTATGGGCGGGTCCACCTTGGCGCGCTTGTCCAGAAGCTCGTGAATGAAACTGTTTGCGCCGCCATGCTTGTCTGCTACCCATACTTCCGTTGCTCCGCCGTCAAATGCTCCTGCTATTGCAGCGTTGGTATCGGCCATTAACCTTTCTCTTGCAAACATATGCCGGGGGTCATCTCTGTTGATCATCTCTATGCTATCAACACCGCTGATTCCTTCCAGGTCCGTGTGTATGTATATCTTCATAAAAGACCCTCCTTTTTTTGTTACTATATAAAGTATACCAGCAGCCAGGCTCTGTGGCAATTATCAGGACCTTTCGTAAAATCTGCCAATCTTGTACCTGTATGTAAGAAATAGTATAATAGCCATATAGACTTATATTTTCAATGTTTTGAGGGGGGATTACCATGTTTAACATTCCGCAGGTGAGGCCAGGAATAGTTGCTGTCAGCAGGGACTGTTTTCCCGTAGAGCTTAGCGAGGGAAGAAGAAAAGCCGTTGCAGATGCTTGCAGGCAAAAAGACATTGATATATTGGAAATCAAAACTGTTGTTGAAAATGAAAATGATGTTCTGAAGGCGCTGGATGAGATCAAGGAATCAGGCGTAAATGCCCTTGTCGTATATCTGGGAAACTTTGGACCTGAAGGCCCGGAAACAATGCTTGCTCAAAGATTTTCAGGTCCCACCATGTTTGTTGCGGCAGCGGAGGAAAGCGAAAATGATCTCATAAACGGCCGCGGGGACGCATTCTGCGGCATGCTAAATGCTTCATATAATATCGGACTTAGAAAATTAAATCCGTATATACCGGAATACCCTGTTGGCACGGCCGATGAAGTTGCAGAGATGATTTCTGATTTTATCGATATTGCCAGGGTAATAATAGGGCTCTCAAAGCTGAAAATATTCAGTTTTGGTCCCAGGCCGCAGGATTTTCTGGCTTGCAACGCTCCTATCAAACCCCTCTTTGATCTTGGAATAGAAATAATGGAAAACTCCGAACTTGACTTGTTCGAGGCTTTTAACAAGCACGCAAGTGACCCGAGAATCCCCGAAGTGGTAAAGGAAATGGAGGATGAGCTAGGGGAAGGAAATAACTATCCGGGCATTCTTCCCAAGCTTGCCCAGTATGAAATCACCCTGAAGGACTGGATGGATGAGAAAAAAGGCGCTTCAGAGTATGCAGTGTTTGCAAATAAATGCTGGCCGGCATTTCAGACCCAGTTTGGTTTTGTTCCATGCTATGTCAATTCCAGGTTTGCATCCAGAGGAATTCCCATTTCCTGTGAAGTTGACATATACGGAGCATTAAGCGAGTATATTATAACCTGTGCCACCTGTTCTCCGGCTACAATTCTCGACATAAATAATACGGTTCCAAAAGATATGTATGAAAATAATAAGGGCAGATTTGCAGGCTACAGGTTAAGTGACCTGTTCATGGGATTCCACTGTGGAAACACGCCGGCATGCTGCCTGAAAAATCCGGCTCTGAAGTACCAGCTTATAATGCACAGGCTACTGGAACCCGACAAGGAACCGGATATTACCAGGGGAACTCTGGAAGGCACAATAAAGCCTGGTGATTTTACAATGTTCCGCCTGCAGGGGACAGCCGACTGCGCTTTGAGAAGCTATGTGGCGGAAGGAGAAATCGTGGACGTGGATCCCAAATCCTTCGGAGGGATTGGTGTTTTTGCCGTAAGCGAAATGGCGCGTTTCTACAGGCATGTTCTTATAGCAAAGAGATTTCCTCACCATACAGCAGTAGGGTTTAATCGGGTGGGCAAAATTCTGTTTGCCGCAATGAAGATGCTGGGTATAGAAGACGTTTCATTTAACCAGCCGGCGTCAATGCTGTACAAAGACGAGAATCCGTTTAAGTGATGAATGTAGTATGGGGATATTTCCCAAACCTCGAAGCACTTCTTCGCGGCTGAGAAGTGTCCCCGTACCTTATATACAGGACGACGGACCCTTAAAATTGAAAGAAAGAAGGTGGAGCTATGGGAAAAAAGTATTCGATAGGAATTGACTTTGGCACCCAATCGGGAAGGGCGGTACTTGTAGATGTTGCAACCGGCGATGTGGTTGCGGTATCTGTAAAAGAGTATACCCATGGAGTGATGGATGAATATCTGCCGGACGGAGTGACAAAACTTGAACCTGACTGGGCGCTGCAGCATCCCAAGGATTACCTTGAAGTTCTTGAGACAACAATACCGGCTGTACTCAGAGAATCAGGAGTGAAGCCGGAAGATGTCATAGGAATAGGCGTGGACTTTACTTCCTGTACAATGCTGCCTGCAGACAAAGAAGGAAATCCTTTATGCTTCCATGAAGAATTCAAGTCCAACCCTCATGCATATGTAAAGCTTTGGAAACACCATGCGGCACAGCCGGAAGCAAACAAGCTCAACAGGATTGCCGAAGAAAGGGGAGAAACCTTCCTTAAGAGGTACGGAGGGAAGATATCATCCGAATGGCTTATCCCCAAGATAATGCAGATTTTGGATGAAGCTCCGGAAATATATTCAGCGGCCGACAGGTTTATGGAAGCCGGAGACTGGATAGTCATGATGCTGACAGGAGTAGAAAAAAGAAACAGCTGCACCGCCGGATACAAGGCCATATGGAGCAAGAGGGAAGGTTATCCTTCCAACGATTTTTTCAAGGCGCTGGATCCAAGGCTTGAACATGTGGTAGATGAGAAACTGAGCAGGGATATCTATCCGCTGGGAGACAAAGCAGGTGAGCTTACGGAAAGGATGGCAGCCGTTACGGGGCTTCTTCCAGGGACCGCAGTGGCTGTGGCAAACGTAGATGCTCACGTGGCCGTTCCTGCGGTAGGTATAGTTGAACCGGGGAAAATGCTTATGATAATGGGCACTTCAACATGCCATATGGTGCTTGGCGATGAAGAGAAAATGGTGCCCGGCATGTGCGGAGTGGTTGAGGACGGAATAATACCGGGATTTCAGGGATATGAAGCAGGCCAGTCATGCGTGGGAGACCATTTTGAATGGTTTATCGAGAATTGCCTGCCTGCATCCTATACCGAGGAAGCAAGAAAAAGAGGTATAGATATCCACACCCTTCTTGAGGAAAAAGCCGGTGCCCTTAAGCCTGGACAAAGCGGCCTTATCGCTCTTGACTGGTGGAACGGAAACAGGTCAGTGCTGGTGGATGCCGATCTCGCAGGTCTCATTATCGGCTGCACGCTGGCAACCAAACCTGAAGAAATATACAGAGCCCTTATAGAAGCCACTGCTTACGGCACGAATGTCATAATAGAAGCATTTGAAAACAGCGGTGTGCCCGTCAGGGAGCTGTATGCCTGCGGAGGAATAGCCGAAAAGAATGAATTGATGATGCAGATATATGCGGATGTGACCAACAGGGAGATAAGGATATCGGCGTCTCCCCAGACGGTGGCATTAGGCTCGGCAATGTTCGGTGCAGTTGCTGCGGGCAGGGCAAGAGGGGGATACGATTCAATATTTGAAGCAGCAAAACACATGTCAAAAATTAAGGAAAAGTATTACAAACCCATACCGGAGAATGTGGAAGTATATAAAAAGCTCTACGCCGAGTATAAAATTCTCCATGATTACTTCGGAAGAGGAGCCAATGACGTTATGAAGAGGCTTAAGAAAATAAAGAGCGAGGCAGGGAGGACGTAAGGGTGCTAAAGGAACTTAAGGAGCAGGTACTTGAGGCCAATCTTGAACTGCCTAAAAGAGGGCTTGTCATTTACACCTGGGGAAATGTCAGCGGCATCGACAGGGAGAGGGGTCTTGTAGTCATCAAGCCAAGCGGAGTACCTTACGACAGGATGAAGGCGGAGCATCTCGTGGTGGTAGATCTGGACGGAAATGTTGTGGAAGGAGGCTTGCGACCCTCTTCCGACACTCCATCCCATCTTGAGATATACAAGAGTTTTCCGGATGTAGGAGGCATAGTACACACCCACTCCAGGTGGGCCACCATCTGGGCACAGGCGGGCATGGGAATACCTGCCCTTGGTACAACCCATGCAGATTATTTTTACGGGGAGATACCCTGTACCCGCAGGCTGACCGATGAGGAAACGGAAGGAGAATACGAGAAAAATACCGGTCGGGTAATTGTTGAAACTTTTAAGAAAATTAATCCTGTTTACGTCCCTGGGGTGCTTGTAAATAATCACGGTCCTTTCTGCTGGGGGCGTGATGCGATGGAAAGTGTACAAAATGCTGTCATTTTGGAGGAAATAGCCATGATGGCATATCATACCCTTTTGCTTTCACCGGATATAGCACCTTTACCCAAGAAGCTGCTCGATAAGCACTTCCTGAGAAAACACGGTGCCAATGCATACTACGGACAGAAATGACAAGGGACATGAAAAGAAGATAGTGGCAGGCAGAAAGCAGTAAGAAGAAAGTTAATACCGGCTGTGGATAATAAGCATCAGAAAACAGGCAGCAAGGAGTTAATAGTGGGCAGGGGATACATCCCTGCCCATTTTTCAAGACCGCTGCAGCCTGTATGGGATCTGCGATTACAGGAGTCCTGGCGGGATTCATTGATGACTATATGATTGGAGGGTGGTTGTTTTGCTATGGCTTCTGCTATCCCTTCTTACTCGAAACACTCATTCCGGGTTCTGCCCTGTTCATAACAAAAAATTATTCATGATGAATAACTTGATGTTGATATCGCGTCAAAAATGTAATATAATTTTTGCATATTTATAGCTTTGCATATTTATTCAATCTTAATGGGGTTTGGTTGTAAACCTTTAAACTTATAATTTCCAGTGTTTAGCCTATTTTTAAAATCATGAGGGGGTTTAAATATGGAGAAGAGGGAGAGGTTTGCTTCCCGTCTAGGTTTTATCCTGATCTCTGCAGGTTGTGCCATCGGATTGGGTGATGTCTGGCGTTTCCCCTACATCACAGGTCTGTACGGTGGAGGAGTGTTTGTATTAGTTTACCTGGTATTTATCTTCCTGCTCGGTATACCGATAATGACAGCCGAACTTGCAGTAGGGCGTGCCAGCCAGCAAAGTATTGCCACTTCATTCAATGTTTTGCAGAAAAAGGGGCAAAAATGGCATTGGATGGGGTATGCAGGTATAGCCGGAAACTATATACTTATGATGTTTTATACCACTGTGGCAGGGTGGATGCTGGCTTATTTCTATAAGATGGCCACAGGTCAGTTTGTTGGGCTTAATACCGACCAGATAGGTGAAATGTTCGGAAATCTCATATCAAATCCCGTTGAAATGACCATATGGCTGGTCATTACCACTGTTTTCTGTTTTGGAGTATGTTCCTTCGGCCTTCAGGAAGGCGTTGAGAAAGTGACAAAAGTAATGATGGTACTGCTCTTGGCCATCATAATCATACTTGCAATTAAATCCATGACCCTCCAAAACGCAGTTGAAGGATTAAAGTTCTATCTGTTGCCTGATTTCGGTCGCGTAGCAGAATACGGTCTGTGGGAAATCATATTTGCAGCCATGAGCCAGGCATTTTTCACCTTGAGCATAGGAATAGGATCTTTGGCTATATTTGGAAGCTATATAGGAAAGGAACGCAGCCTTTTAGGAGAGTCCATCAATATAGCTGTACTGGATACTTCTATTTCCATTATAGCAGGACTTATTATTTTCCCTGCAAGCTTTGCATTCGGTGTTGACCCGGGTCAAGGTCCCGGTCTGGTATTTGTTACTCTCCCTAATATTTTCAACTCCATGGCCGGTGGCAGAATCTGGGGATCACTGTTCTTTATCTTTATGACGTTTGCTGCATATTCCACGGTTATTGCCGTGTTTGAAAACATAATTTCATTTGCAATAGATCTTTGGGGATGGAGCAGAAAGAAAGCAGCCATAATTAATACAATATTGATTATCGTGCTTTCAATGCCCTGCATCCTTGGTTTCAATGTACTCAGCTGGATTCAGCCCTTGGGTGAAGGTTCGGGCATCCTGGACCTGGAAGATTTCATACTCAGCTACAATTTACTGCCCATAGGTTCACTGATTTACCTCCTGTTCTGCGTTACCCGCTATGGATGGGGATTTGACAATTACATCGAGGAAGTCAATACGGGTGAAGGCGTCAAATTGCCTCGCGGAATGAGATGGTATTTGACATGGGTTCTTCCGGTTGTTATAGTTGTAGTGCTTATTCAGGGATATATCAACGTATTTAGCAAATAAATATCCGAAATTGATTGCTGATCATCAGCTGTAATCCGGAAAGGACGATTTAAATCCGTATTCCATGGATGAGAGACATTTTACTAAGGCAGGATTATCAAGCGTTGACATTTTAACAGGATTATCAAACACAGACATTTTAAATCGAGTAGGAGGCTACCCATTAGTTGAGTAGCCGTCCTCTCACACCACTCGTACGTACCGTTCGGTATACGGCGGTTCACTAGGAATTATGTACAACCTGATACTTTTGG
>JAMNYG010000062.1 GCA_023622945.1 Bacillota bacterium
GACAGGGGGTTCTATATAGATTCCACCACCAAAGACAGGGGTTACGTCCGCGCACTGATGGTGAAGGAGTACTAACAGGCCAATCCTTGTTTTTAAGGTTGTGTAAACATCAAATAAACTCGTTCCATTGCAAATAAAGTCGTTCCGCTGAAAATAAAGATGTTCCGTTGGAACAGGGTGTGAACAGGGTTAAGGGGCAAGGTAAAAGGAATTAAGTTATGCGTCCTTTTAACATCTAAGAAAATAAATTATACATCATTTTAACAGACAAATCCTTTGTAATCCACCTACGGTGCAGGTTACAAAGGATTTTATATTTCTGTCATTGTCCCTTTTACAGAATATCCTTATTTTCATACATCCTGTTCCGCCCGTTAACCATGTGGGTTTTCGGGACCGGAACTGTTAAAAATACCTGATTGCCAAATATATAATACCAAGCAAAATGGCAATACCTGCTATTATCCAATCCTTTATTGTTGATTTCAGCCCCATTCTGTAGCCAATAAAAGCCCTGATTAATCCTGATGCAACTGTCAGTAAAAGCATAACTGTTGCAGTAACAGCTATAATAATCATCAATAGTGTATATGGCAATTCGGCATAAATCATCAGCCACAGCAAGAGTATCAAAACAGCATAGATGATGCTGCTTATCACTTGTATCCTGTGCCATCTTCTATATTCTGCCTCCATATTTGATCAACCTCCCGAAGGCAAACATGCTCTTTACTTTACATTTTACATTCTTTACTTTACATTCTTACTTTACTTTTTACATATATGCGCCACACAACCTTGCTTTACACTATATCCCATATAAAACCGCATATTTCCCCGGCCCTTTTACTTCTCACCTGCTCCCCCACACCCTGTTAACCGTCTCACAACCCGTTTTCTTTACAACATCTGTCTTCACATTCGTACTAACGCTATTCAAATCAGGAAGTTCATATACACTCGCCATTCAGTATTTTCCCGTAATCCTTAATTGGAGGAACCCCGTAATTCTGGATGCAAACCAAGCCTTATATGCTTTTATATCTGTTCCTGAATTTTTCGGCAATAAACGCCTTGAACTCATCAAGATTCTCTATATCTTGCTTTCTCACCAGTGAAGCCTGGTTCATATTTATGTAAAAAATAAAGTAATCTTTGCTTTCCACTAAAGCATAAAAATGTATGTACTTCAGTTGACTTGTTGCCTTAAGGGCCTGATTCTCCATGACAATCTTGTCGTCGAAAAATTTCAGGGTACTAATGCTGCCGAATGTGCCTGTTTTGTCCGTCTTTACCCGTTGAGCGACCCTTATCTCAACCTTGATCACTGCAAAGGCAATTGCCAGAGCAAATAATCCAATCCAGCTTATAACAAGCCTTGTGAAATTTATACTGCCGTTATCCCAGCTGATCATTATTCCTGCCAGCAATGCGATTAATCCCAGCAAAGGGATTGATGTTTTATTCTTTTTGAATGTTGAAAAGTACAAAAATTTCCTGTAATCTTTCTTTTCCATGGTAGTTTTGATTATGAATCTGGGCTGCTTCACATTTATCCCTCACATTTCTTCAAAAATCATAACATTCTATAGTAAAAATAATGCTAAATTCCATATATTTTTCAGGCTCATAATTGCTATACCATTTGTCTTCTTCGAAAGTATCTATTATTCCAAACTCGTGCCCTGCCGACACATTACCACCTGCAAGCATGTAAATTCTGCAAATAAAACGGTATAACCCGTTCCTGCAATAAGTTCCTGCAAACAAAACAATATAATCCCTTAATTTATTCAATACAAAAACTATTTTTATTTCTAATACCCCAAGTGTTTTTTTACTATAATTACTTTTATCCTGCCCTTAATAAACTGTCCCCTGATAATCACAAAGTCATTGCATATCCTTTCGGGGCTTTTGCAATCCGTACAATAACCTAAAGTGGTGCAAGGCGTATCCTTCCCAAGCCTTTTTGCATCAATCGGGCTGCATATTGCCTGACCCTTTTTTCTTCGCTTGTGATACCATCCCTGTATTTATCAAGAAATACAAAACTGCCGTTACGAAGAAAATCTATTACTCCCGTTTCAAAAAGCGTCATTGAATCTCCTACGCCTACTGTGGAGTTTGGAGGTATCAATTTTGCAAGCAAACCGATCAGTTCTTCTTCATCATTAACCACATATCCTTCCATGTTTCGTCTTCTTAAGCCCTCTATAGTTCTTTCAATTCTCTTGTCCATGTACCATTCAACGTTTATATCCAAACAAATACCCCCTGCAAGCCACAAATCAATATTTTTTTGGATTTAATGCGCATTCAGGCCGGTATATAAAAACCGGGTAATGAAATCATTGAGTTCTCATAAATCTCATATAACTAAATATTTAATTGCTATTGCAACGTTTTTTTGTTATTTGAATGCAAGATTAGTAAATCTTTCTTTTAATGTCTTTACAGTTTCAAGGCATCAGCAAAATACCTGTTGTAACAAGTTCCCTTCAATTATCTTTCTGTCACTTCCATAAACCCAAAAATCAATGCTTTTGATTTCCCACGGATAATATTCATTTCTTCTTTTTAAACGGCCCAAAACGGTATCTTCCAAATCGGCCCTTATCCTTTCAACAGAAACAAATGCAATGGGAATATTTTTGCTCAAGGCATATTCTTTTGCATAGCGCCAGTTATGCTTATATTTATCCTTTCCATTGGTATAGTTAAGCATGACTAACATTCCGAAATTAATCCCCTCATAATCTTTTGTATTTTCCATATATGAAACAATTGAATCTATTTTTTCCAAATATTTAGGCGCGTACGATTCGACCTCAACTACTATAAACGGCTTGTCACCTTTGCATAACAGGATGTCAGCATTCTTTTGACCTTTTCTTCCCTTGCCGACAAAAGGAGACGGGGCTCCGTCCAATACCGAATGGTCAGAAGATTTTTTTATCCACTCGCTTGATATAAAACCAATAATAGAACTATGAGGGTTGCCGTACATTTTGGTGACGATATTCCAGTTAAACTCCCTGATAATACTTTCCATAGAAGTCGAAATCATACTTCTCCCTCATTATGTCATACATTTTTCAATCGTAAAGGATTTATAAATTAATACATTTTCCTAAATTAATACATTTTCCATTATTGGTGGATAAGCTGTTTATAATCAGCCGGGTATCCTCCCTTTTATGCACTTCCAACAAATCTCAGTCGGATTTCAGGAAAACTGCTTCTCTGACTGAGAAAATTACTTCTCTGACTGATATGTACTTTTAATTTTCAATACAAACAATTCTTAGGCTTTAAAATCTTTATTCCTTCCGGGGCTTTTTCTTCCGGTCCATCATCATTTCAAAACCATTATTAGTGTCCCGATTGTAATAAATACGCCGCCAAGAATTGTTTTAACGTTAGGTGTTTCACGCAATACTATAAATGCGAGTATCATGGTGATAACAACACTGAATTTATCTACCGGGACCACCTTTGAAGCCTCTCCGATTTGCAATGCTTTATAATAACAAAGCCATGATAATCCGGTCGCAATACCTGACAGAATTAAAAATATCCAGCTCTTTTTACTTATTTCAGTAATCTGACTCTGGACTCCTGTAATAAAAACCATAAGCCATGCCATTACAAGTACAACTGCCGTGCGTATTGCAGTTGCCAAATTGGAATTAATGCCCTCAATCCCTATCTTGGCAAGAATGGATGTCAGTGCAGCAAATATTGCTGACAGGAATGCAAATATAAACCACATATAAACTCCTCCTGCAACTTTGAATAAATATAGTACCAAATCACAAATACTAAATCTTCAGTATTTATTTTTATGTTTTCCTGACAGACTATATTGTTATATAACGCAAATAAAGCCTGTTGGAAATACTGGGCCTTAATAAAATTTTTATTGTGGTTCTGTTTAAATTTCATATTGTATTTATACGCATTAATCCTAAATTCTTAACGTCAGAAATATATGATCTTAAAACCGTATGATCATTTTACCTTATGCTCTGTGTAAGCTGCCAGGTCAACGGAATCAGTTCATTTCCGTGCCTATTTGAATATGGCACCATCGGGAATATTCGCAATTTTGGGGAGTTCTGATGATTCTTCCGCATTAAAAATCAAACTGCCGTTCCTGATTCCAAAAACAAATGTATATTTTCCATCATCGGTTTTAAGAATCAAATTATCATCATTTACTTTATAGGAACCAAAAGCAATATAGCTGCTCAACGGGGAAAAAATAAACATAAACCTGTTATCTTCTTCCAGTGACACGCTGGGTTTCAGAGGATCTCCCGACTCTTCCATCACATATTTGCGAAGAGGCAAATCTTGCGCGGTCGGTCTTGTTTCACTGGAACATCCCGCCAAAACGCATACCAGGGCTATCAACAGAAACCTCATAAAATTCAATTTTTTCATCTCACCAGCCTCCGCGCATAGAATGAAGTAATATTTTTATATTTTAATGTTCATCAAAATTGTTCTTTTTTCCTGTTCGCTCAATCCCCTGATATCAAAAATAATATATGCCATTCTCTCCGCTGTGTCTTCAGTTCCGATATTGTTCTTTTCAAAAGATCCTCCGCGAACCATCCTGACCCTGTCAATTTTGTCAATAACAAATAGGGCAGGGAGAGTATATCACTTTAGATTATGAGTTCTTAACCTCCACTGATTTTATCCACTCTTCCCTCAAAATCGCGTAATGAACAATATCATAATATTTACCTTTGACTTTCACTTCCTGCAGACCTTTACCTTCATATCGCATTCCACATTTTTGCATTACACGGCCGGAACCTTCATTCCCCACGTAGTGCGCACCTTCGATGCGGTTCAGTCCCAGTTTTGAAAATGCAAAATCAATTATCAGTTTCAGTGCTTCGGTCATATAGCCCTTATTCCAGTAATTTCTGTTAAGCACATAGCCAAAACTTGCTTTATCATGTTCAGCACATATTCTTAGCTCAATGCATCCAATACATTTTCCCTCTGATTTTAACTCTATTGCGAAAATCCCCGGTTTACCCATGTAAAATTCTTTCACTACTTTTTCAGTTTGAGATATATCAGTATGAGGCGACCAGGTCAGGTATTTTGTTACAATTTCATCACTGGCATACAGAAATACATCCTTCACGTCTTCCATGGAAAACGGTCTTAAAATCAGCCTGTCTGACTCTAATACGGGGTTTTCTTTTAAAATCTCAATATAATCATCCATGTTTTTCTCCTTGTGCAAATATTTCATTAATTTTAAAACCTTTTCCGGCTTCCCACTCGCCCGGTATTATCCCATACCTGCATACATCTTCATACTTACTCCATTTTAGCAACTCATGTTTTGAAGTGCCTTCATGTGTCAGAGCTGTGGACATCTATCAGAACCTTCATTGATTTTTCGCGGTTATTGTCGATGTATTCATAGGCTTTTTCCCAGTCTCTGAAAGCAAAATGCCTGCTCATTAAAGGCTCTAACCTTACCTTGCCTTCCTCAACAAGTTTAATGGCTTCCAGATAATCCTCATGTCTGTACATCATTGACGTATTTAAATCCAGTTCCTTGTCATTAAGGGTTGCAAGGTCAACCGTTGCCATTTTATCAAAAACCGCGACCAGAACAATTATGCTTCCCTTTCGTGAGTGGCGTATGGCCTGACCCATTGTTACATCATTGCCGGCACAATCATAGATAATATCCGCCTTATCAGGACCGAAGCATTGGAGCATGGCCTCTCCGAAATCTTTTTTTGCGGTATTGACTATGAAATCAGCACCGCATTTTTTCGCCAGTTCCAACCTATAATCGCTTATATCCGTAGCCATCACCCTGCGTGCACCTTTTGCTTTAAGGGTCTGTACAAGCAAGTTTCCAATGGGTCCTACACCTATTACCACAACATCCTTGTCCTTTACATCCCCGACCCTGTTTGCTGCATGAACGGTAACGGCCAAAGGTTCAATCATTGCAGCCTCATCGTAGGAAAAGCTGTCAGGAACGGGGGTTACTTTCCCGGCATCAACCGCAAAAAACTCGCTTCCTGCACCTGTCGTCTGGAATCCCATGACTTTCAGTTCTTCGCAAAGATTATATTTTCCTGTTCTGCACGGATAACATTTCCCACATACCACCTGGGGCTCTATAGTAACTTTCTGGCCGACTTTGAGATGTTTCACGTCTTCCGCCACTTCGACGATTTTTCCGCTTACTTCGTGTCCCTGGGTTACGGGGTATTTTGTAAAGGGGTGTTTTCCATGATTTACGTGAATATCAGAACCACAGATGCCTATTCGCATAATTTTTACAAGTACCTGGCCGGGCTTTAACACAGGTTTTTCAACTTCACGGAACTCAATTTTTCCCGGAGATACCATTACAGATTGTAACATAAATCCACACTCCCCATTTATTTACTCAACCATCTTAAATGTAGCCTTTTTCATTACTTCTAGTCAATACGCTCCAGATAACATATTCCGGCCAATAGAAATTCTTTATTCCATCAGAATTGTACATGTATTCATTTAACCCATAATCCCCATTTTGCCCGGAGCATATCTCCCGGTGCAAGGTATAACAAGAACTCTGTAGCAAGAACCCTCAAAATTGCCCAGGCCGCAGGTAATTTTTAATTATATTAAGCCGCATGTGTTTTATTAAATACAAAAATCTTCATGTGATTTATTAAATATAAAAAATGTAATTTATTAAATAATAACAACCCTCCGGAATCACTCATAAAAGTGAGTCCGAAGGGCTATAACCAACGGTTTTCAAATTCGCCCGGAGCCACATACGGGACAGCCCTGCAGCGAAAGAGGCAATTCAAGCCCGCAGTCATCCAGCAGCTTACCGTTTGATAGAATATCCCTGGTAGCTCCGTCTGCAGCAACCACCCCATCCTTTATGACAATGGTCCTTTTGCATGTGTCCAATACCAGGTCCAA
>JAMNYG010000208.1 GCA_023622945.1 Bacillota bacterium
GCGTTATAAACCTTTTTTTGCTTTGCTGTTAACGAGTTGTAATCCGCAGCCATTTTTACCACCCTTTGTAAGTTAATATAGTTTTATCTCTTGTTTTGCAAAAAACAATCTTTATTAGTGTAGCAAACTTATTGTTGATTTTCAAATTATTATATAACAATTATGTAAATATATAACAAGGATAATCATACTATTGTATCGATTTTGACATTTCGTTCCTCCGGTAATTATTACCTTGGATTATTTTTTTATGCCGTGAAGACCATAATTAATAAGTGAAGTCCGTGATTGATGTAAATAAGCCTGACAAGCCCTGAGTTTGCAAGTTATAGGCTTTAAAAGTCTGTACTTTTTGTAGTTTTTAAGCTACAAATAACATTTGAACATTTATAATTCTTCTGAAAGGCGGACATTGCTACAGTCCTGATGACATAGGAGTTAAGGACATTCTTGTGGTTTACGGCAAGATATTCATGATTTCGGACAGCATATCCCTTGATGTTCCCTGGGATGTTGAAGAAATAGATTGCGCCGGAAAGATAGTATGTCCCGGGTTTATAGATCAGCATGTGCATATAACAGGAGGAGGGGGAGAGGAAGGTCCTTTAAGCAAGGTACCGGAGCTTATGCTTGGAGAAATTGTATCTGCGGGAGTTACCACTGTTGTGGGAGTATTGGGGGTTGACGGAATAACCCGGAGCACTGCAGAGCTCCTGGCAAAGGCCCGATCCCTTGAACTGGAAGGAATAACCTCCTACATATACACAGGAAGCTATAACGTTCCCACAACAACTCTCATGGGACGGGCAGCAGCTGACATTGCCCTTATTGACAAGGTCATAGGAATAGGAGAAATAGCAATTTCCGATTACAGGTCATCTTATCCGTCAACCCAGACCCTCAAGGAGCTGGCATCCGAGGCCAGGGTAGGAGGGATGATAGGCGGAAAAGCAGGTGTCCTGCATCTCCATGTGGGAGACGGCAAAGACAGGCTGCGCCCCCTTTTTAATCTTGTAAATGAGTGCGACTTTCCCTTGAGCATGTTCGTGCCAACCCATTTAAACAGAAACAGGCAGCTTTTCAATGATGCCCTGGAATACGCAAGAACGGGAGGATATATAGATCTGACCGCAGGTGAGATAACCGGGACAGGATATTCGGTTGCCGATGCCATTGTCCTGGCCCTTCAGCACGGGATTGATCCTGAACACATTACGGTTTCTTCAGACGGAAACGGAAGTGTTCCGCAGGGGGCCGGAGAAGGCAGCCAGGTGGGGAAGGTTGTCAACCTTTTTAATGATATCAGAGAATGTATAGTGGGAAAAAGAATTGATATAAGTATCGCAATAAGGACGGTTACATCAAATGCAGCAAGGATTCTCGGCATTTATCCCGTGAAAGGTATACTTGCAGAAAACAGTGATGCCGACATAGTTGTGCTCAATAAGGATTTTACCCTGGATAAGGTGTTTGCAAAAGGACAGTTGATGGTTGACAAGGGTAAACTGGTAAGAAAGGGGAGATTCGAATCGTAATGATTTTTGCCGCATTAAGACATACAGTATCAAGACATACCGAATTAAAGATATACAGGCATTAAAGGCATACAGTATTAAGACACACCGTATTAAGATTCACCGTGTTAAGAGAGTAATGAATACCTGCAGATTGAGCGGCTAATAATAAAAGAGGGTGATTTGCATGGATGAATTTAATAATACAGGTAACCAGCTGAGCAGTTTAGAAAGACAAGGGAATGCACTTTTTATCATTTTTGGATGGATTTCTGCAGTAATTTCTTTATTTGCATATCCGTTTATCTTCGGAGTGATTGGGGTGATCCTCGGAATTCTTTCCTCCAGAAACGGAAGCAGGGCAGGGTTGTTTCTTATTGCAGGAAGTATTATATTGATGGGTCTAGGTCTTGCTTTCAGCGGAGTAATGACGAACTATACAAGGCAATATCTGGGAATATAAACCAGGCCGGAAAAGCTAAAGCTACATGTCCCTTGCTGTTTCCGGCTTTTTGCTGCTCAATTTTTGAATAATACATGCCCGGAAGGTTAAAATAAGAAATATATCCATGGAAATAATAACCACGGAAATCTTGCTGTTTGTGTGGTCTAAAAGGAGGAAACTGATGGGAGAAAAGGCAAGGGGCAGCCTTGTGATAATAGGCGGAGCAGAGGATAAGCGCGGCGACAAAACCATATTGAAACGCGTAGTAGACCTGATAGGAGGAGGTAACGCCAACCTGCTTATTATCACCACTGCCACCGAAAACTTTGAGAAGGCTGAAAGTGAATACAGGGAAGTCTTTGGACAATTAGGCGTCAGCAATATAAACGTTCTGAATATAAACACAAGAGATCAGGCAAATGAAAAGAATATAGATGAAAGATTTAAAAATGCCACAGGCATATTTTTTACCGGAGGCGACCAGCTTCGAATAACAAGCATACTGGGGGGAACGAAAGTCAATAACGCTCTTTTTGATGCCTATAGGAGAGGGGTTCCCATAATCGGCACCAGTGCAGGTGCTTCCGCAATGAGCAGCACCATGATTGTTGAGGGAAACAATAATGACCCTGCAAGAAAATGCACTCTAAAAATGGCTCCCGGCCTTGGCCTTCTTAACGGTGCGATAATCGACCAGCATTTTGACCAGAGAGGAAGGCTGGGAAGGCTTCTTTGCGGTGTTGCCGAGAACCCGTATATGCTGGGCATCGGGATAGATGAAGATACCGCCATAGAGATAACTTCCGATGACCATTTTGAAGTGCTGGGCTCCAATGCAGTTACCATCATAGACGGCAAGACCATAAAAAGTTCCAATGTTTCGGAGCTTATGCCCAATGAAATATTGTCCATAACCAACGTTACTCTCCATGTGCTTCCCAAGGGATACGGATTTAATATGAAAACCAGGGAAGTAATACGCCTTAATTGAGGAGGACAGAAAGTGAAAATACTCAGTATTCAAAGTTTTTGCGGAAGAAATATATTCAGTCACAAGCCTGTGATAAAGATAATTGTTGACTTGGAAGAGTTTCACGATATAGATACCAGCAAAATAGATGGTTTCAATGACAGACTTATAAAATTGTTTCCCGGTCTTTACCAGCATCATTGTTCCCTTGGAAGGGAAGGAGGATTTATTGAAAGACTGAAGGAAGGTACTTACCTCAGTCATGTTACAGAGCATCTTGCCCTGGAGTTGCAGAGCATATTGGGATATGATGTGTATTTCGGAAAGGCGCGGCTTAAGGAAGAACCTTCTGTTTACCAGATAATTTACGAATTCATGAACGAAAGATGCGGGATAGATTGCGGAAAGGCGGCATTTGGCATTGTTTCAACCCTGGCATCCG
Source organism: Bacillota bacterium (assembly GCA_023622945.1). Lineage (GTDB taxonomy): Bacteria > Bacillota > Clostridia > Acetivibrionales > JAMNYG01 > JAMNYG01. The sequence continues at coordinate 3,372 of JAMNYG010000208.1, forward strand.
GGACAGTACCCGATGTGGATGCAATTTTGGGCAATCTGAAAAAGGCTTCAACCGAATACGAACTGGGACCCAGCTCAAGAGCTATTTTTGAAGAGGCAAAAAGAAGAGGCATTCCTGTGATGCGGATTGGGAATGAAAGCCTCATGCAGCTTGGATACGGAAAATATTTGAGACTGGTGGAAGCGTCCCTTACAGATGCCACAAGCTGTATAACTGCAGACATCGCATCCAATAAACATCTTACCAAAAAGATATTGTCCGACAACATGATACCCGTGCCTTGCGGGGATGTGGCCTACACACCTGATTCAGCGGTATCCATTGCCGAAGAAATCGGATATCCTGTGGTGGTAAAACCTTTTGACGGCAATCAGGGTAAGGGCGTAACCTTAAACATTACAAATGCTGAGCAGCTGAGAAAAGCGTATGACGAGGCCATTAAATACAGTAAGGCCGTAATCGTCGAGAAATATATAAAGGGTAAGGATTACAGGATACTTGTGGTGGGGGGAAAGGTATCGGCGGTGTCAGAAAGGAGGCCCCCCTGTGTTGTGGGAGACGGAATACATTCCGTTAAGGAACTTGTGGACATTGAAAACATGAATGAACTCAGGGGGGATGACCATGAAAAGCCTTTGACAAAGATATTGCTGGATAATGTGGCTTTGCAGGTACTGGCAAGAAACGGTATGGATGAGAATTATGTCCCTGCACCTGGCCAGGTGGTTACCCTCAGGGATAATGGGAACATAAGCACAGGAGGCACTGCCAGAAGCTGCACCGAAGAAATACATCCCTATAACAGCATGATTGCCGTAAAAGCTGCAAAGCTGATAGGTCTTGATATTGCAGGAGTTGATATGACAACCGAGGATATCTCTGTTCCCATCAATGAAACCAACGGAGCCATAATAGAAATAAACGCCGCACCCGGCCTCAGGATGCACATCTTTCCCACCGAAGGCAAGCCGGACAATGTGGCCTCGGACATAATTGACATGCTGTTTCCAAAGGGCAGGCCATATACAATCCCCATTGTTTCGGTCACAGGAACCAACGGAAAGACCACCACTACGAGGCTTATAGGACATACCCTTTCCCTTAAGGGATTAAAAGTGGGCATGACCACTACCAGCGGAATATATGTGGGAGACAAATGTATACTTGAAGGAGACAATACAGGTCCGATAAGTGCGGGGATAGTTCTGTCCAGCAAAGAAGTGGAAGCGGCCGTGCTTGAAACGGCCAGGGGCGGCATAATAAAAAGAGGCCTTGGATATGATTTGGCCGATGTGGGAGTTATCACCAACATAAGCGATGATCATTTAGGATTGGATGGCATTAATACCCTTGAAGATCTGGCATTTGTGAAATCCCTTGTAATAGAAGCCGTGAAGCCCGACGGGCACTCGGTAATTAATGCGGATGATGCCATGGCAAGGTATTTCATGAACAGGGCATCCGGAAATATAATACTTTTCTCAAAAACCGACAGCAATCCTTTGCTCCTTGAACATGTGAAGAAGGGCGGAAAAGCTGTCTATGTGAGGGAAAACAAAATGGTAATTTCAGAAGGAAACAAGGGGATGGCCATCCTTTCACTGGAAGATGTGCCCATTACCTACGGCGGAAAGCTTGAATGCAACATCGAAAACGCCTTGGCGGCTGTTTCGGCATTATATGCCTTAAACGTTTCGGTCACGGTTATAAGAAAGGGTTTAAGGACTTTCAGACCTGATGCTGACTCAAATCCCGGAAGGATGAATCTCTTCAACATGGGTTACTTCAGCGTAATGCTGGATTACGGCCATAACGTTGCCGGTTACCGTGCCGTTATTGACTTTGCAGAGAAGCTTCAGCCTGAACGGCTTGTGGGAGTGATAGGCATGCCCGGAGACCGGCTTGATTCAAGTATAGGAGAAGTGGGAGAAATATGCGCCAAAGCTTTCTCCACGATATATATCAAGGAAGACAGGGACTTAAGGGGAAGAAGGCAGGGAGAGGTTGCACAAATTCTCTACAATTCCGTAATTGAAAAAGGATTTAAGAAAGAGAATGTAAACATTATACTTTCCGAAGAAGAAGCTTTGGAAACCGCCATTTTGAATGCAAAACCCGGTGACCTTATCATTATGTTCTATGAGCAGTTTGAACCTGCGTTAAGGATTGTTGAAAAGTTTAAGCAAGAGATGGAACAAAACCTGCTTCCGGCGGCTGCGGCAGCAGGCAATACGGCAGGTTGAACAAAGGTTTATGCCAGGTGGCTGATCTGATATCAGTTGCAGGAATATCAGAGTGTTATTTTCTGAAGACTGAAATTCAAAAGGTATTTACGTGTTTAAAATGCCATTGCGGTATGAATCTACCATAAACATTAAAACTACTGCAATGGTAATTTTTATATTATAATATTTATTAAGGATTTCATACGAAATATAAACAGAAGAGGTCAGATGCCTTATGGAATTTAAATATTATTTGGGGACAAAGGTGTTTTTCGGCAAGGATTGCATATTCAACAACAGGGATGAATTTTCGGATTTCGGGAAGAGGGCTTTTATTGTGACCGGAAAAACTTCCGGCAAAAAGAGCGGTGCCCTGGATGATGTTTTGAAGGTTCTTAACCAGCTTGGTATAAGCAGTTTCATTTTCGACAGGGTTGAGAACAATCCGACTCTTGAAAATGTAGAGGAAGGCGGGAATGAAGCAGCAAAATTCAAAGCCGATTTTGTAATAGGGATAGGCGGAGGTTCACCTCTTGATGCGGCAAAGGCTATTGCAGTGCTGGCCGTAAACCGCATGGACCCACGGGAACTGTACACAAACCGTTTTGATAAAAAGCCTCTTCCTATACTGGCAGTGCCCACAACCGCCGGAACGGGGAGTGAAGTAACTCCCTATTCGGTCCTTACTAATAATGACGCTCAGACAAAGATGAGCTTTGGAAACAATGACACGTTTCCTGCGGTTGCATTTCTGGATCCCAGATACACTTTAAGCATGTCCAGGGATACTACGGTAAATACCGCCATAGATGCTCTGTCCCACGCAATAGAAGGGTACCTGAACAAAAGAAGCATGCCCGTCAGCGATTTGATTGCAGAACAGGCCCTGAAAATATTCGGCGAATGCATGGACAGCCTGGTGAAGGAAGATTTTAACTATGATATCAGGGAGAAGCTTCTGTATGCCTCAATGCTGGCCGGTATGGTAATTGCCCAGACGGGGACTACGTTGATGCACGGAATGGGTTATTCGCTGACATATTTTAAGGATTTGCCTCACGGCAAAGCCAACGGTCTCCTTATGAGGGAATATCTCAAGTTTAATTATGAGAACGCAGGGGAAAAGATAGATAACATTCTCAAACTGCTAAATGCAGAAAGCATTGATGAGCTGGGAAACATACTTGACAAGTTGCTGTGCCAGTCTATAAGCTTAAGCAAAGAGGAGATTGATTTTTACGCATCCCAGACAATGAAGCAGAAAAGCACATATAATAATCTCAGAAATGTCACCAGGGAGGATGTGGAAGTCATATACCAAAGGAGCGTGGGATGAACCAGGGGGTGTGCCGGTGTGGCTGAAGTGTATTACTACCTGCCGGCTGCTGTTGCGGCCAGGGCTGTGGAATGCGGCCTTAAGCTTTCAGAGTGGTATGACAAGGAAGTAATGATAGAAGGCCAGATGAAAAAGTGTCTTTCTGCCCTCCTAAATCCTAAAGATGACCTTAAGAAATATCAGTCCGGCGATTTGGTGTGTGTGAAGATTGATATGCCGTCCAAGTACTGCTTTGTAGCGGACAAGCTCCTTTACCTGATAGGGCAGAACTCAAAGGAAGGTATGGATATGTACCTGAGATCCATAATACCCATTGAGGATTACATATTCGGCTCATACAGGCTGCCGGAGTGCCTGGTGACCAGCACCCCCATAGCAGGTCAAATTTCTGTCCTGGATAAGAGAATGGATTCACCGATACTGTTCAACAGTTCTGAAGAGCTGTATATAAACAACACGATTGAGGTTCTCAGGGAAGAGCACGATGATATCAATGACGCTCTTTTATATTCCTTCTTCTCAGAATTGGTAAAACGGGGAAGGCTTGAAAAAATAGAAAACGGAGAAGAGGGCCTGGCCCTTTTCCTGGACAGGGGAAAAAACAAGTACTTCATTGTTAATGTCCCTGACATGGGCAGGTACTGATGCAATTCTTTATTTAATCGCAGATAAAATCTCTTTGCCGAATACAATAAATAAGATGAGATCGGTGAACACCAGCAAGATTGGTCAGCAGCAATAAGATCAATCAATATCAGTAAGCTTGGTCAACAGCAATAAGATCAATCAATTTGTAAGATTGAACAACAGTTAAAGATTAGGATGGAGACATAAATTGAAAAACAGAATCATAAACCAATTGAAAAAAAACATGGGCAATTTTGTTTCAGGCGAAGCCCTAAGTCAGGAACTGGGTGTAACCCGGGCTGCCATATGGAAATATATAAAAGAAATAAAGGAAGACGGGTATCCATTGGAAGCATCCCCCAGAAAGGGTTATCGGCTTTTAAGCATACCTGATATTCTGAATGAAGCCGAAATCGGCGAAGGTCTTCAGACGAATATCATAGGGAAGGACATCCGTTACTTCAAGGACATAGACTCTACCAACAAATATGCAAAACAAATTGCTCTTGAAGGATGCCCGAACGGAACCGTTGTAGTTGCAGAATGCCAGACCGAAGGAAGAGGGAGGCTTGGGAGATATTGGAGCTCTGCCGCTTCCAAGGGTATTTGGTTGTCTGTGGTTCTAAGGCCGGAAGTTCTGCCCTCTGACGTACAGGTAATAACCCTTGCTGCTGCGGTAGCAGTTGTTGAGGCCATCAAAACTGCCACCGGAATAGGTACGGGCATAAAGTGGCCCAATGATATAGTCTTGCAAGGGAAAAAGGTTTGCGGTATACTTTCGGAAATAAGTGCCGAGGTGGACAGGATTAACTTCCTGGTATTGGGCATAGGTATAAATGTCAACCAGAACTGTGACGATTTTGAAGAAAGCCTGAGGGACAAGGCCACATCCCTTAAAATATTTGCCCGGGAAAACGGCATTAGGCCTGTAAACGCTGACGGAGAAGGCTCATATTTGAGAAGTGTCATCGTAAAAGAGATGTTAAGGAACCTGGAACGCATGTATAATGATATAAATGCCGGAAATACGGAAGAGATAATAAATGCCTGGAGGAAGTATTCTGTTACACTGGGCAGGGAAGTAAAAGTATCATACAGAAACAGAGAATATACAGGGACTGCACTGGATATCACCAATGACGGAAAACTTCTGGTGAAATGCAGTGACGGAGAAATGCTTGAACTTCAATCCGGTGAAGTTTCAGTAAGAGGCATTATGGGATATGTATAGGGAAAGGAAACAGGAGGAACATAAATGATAATAGATTTTCATGTGCACTGCTTTCCTGATGAACTTGCCCAAAAGGCAGTACCAATGCTGGCAGAGAGGGCAGGTGTTCCGGCATTGCTTGACGGAACGGTCGCAGATGTCAAAAAATCAATGAAAAAAGCAGGGATAGACTGTTCAGTTATGCTGCCCATTGCCACAAAACCCACCCAGACAGAAAAATTAAACAATTGGTCTGCCGGCATACAGGGTGACGGTATTGTTTCCTTTGGCAGCATACACCCGGAATACAGGGCCTGGAGGTCGGAACTTGACAGGATAAAAAGCCTTGGATTGAAAGGGATAAAGTTCCATCCCGATTATCAGGGTTTTTATGTTGATGATCCCGGGATGTTTCCTGTCTATGAATATATCTTAAGCCTGGACCTGATAATTGTTTTTCATGCAGGTCTGGATATAGGCCTTCCACCTCCGTATCACTGTGTTCCTGAAAGAATGCTTAAGGTGGTTGAGGCTTTCCCGGGAGCGAAAATTGTAGCCTCCCATCTGGGCGGGTTCAGCTATTGGGATGATGTGGAGCGTTTTTTGGTAGGAAAGGACTTGTATTTTGATACTTCATATACCTTGGGTCACATCAGCCGTGAACAGGCAAAGAGAATCATAACCGGGCATGACACAAGCAAGATACTTTTTGCAACCGACTCTCCATGGGCTGATCAGGGAGAGGAAATTGTGAAGATCAGAGAGTTAGGACTTGATACCGCTACTGAAAAGGCCATACTGGGTGACAATGCCAGAAGATTGCTTGGATTGAAGGAAGATTAATATCAGGTTATAATGAGCGTTAGATGTTTACAATGTAGCGTTAAGTATTTTACAATTAGAATAGAAATTGATAGCGAGTTACCGGATAGGGGGCAAAGTAATGGTCAGAAGACTGAATAATCAGCGCAGGAATAACTATCAGGGCAGTGAAAGCCAGACTGGTAACCCTCAGCAGAATTTTGGCCAGGAAAGCGTTCAGGCTGAATCCCGCGGCCGTATTCAGGGTGCACAAGGCAGCGGCTCAGGTGGCGCTCGGTTTGGAGGCTTAGGAAACAACCATCAGGCAGGCCGAATCGGAGGGCATGAGCGTTCCCACCTTCAAAGAAACAGGCTTTCACAGGAATCCGGAATAAGGAAAGAAGCCGGCCAGTCCAGGGAAAAGGCCTATTCAAGAACTTCTAACAGAGACAGCACCGGCAGGCCTGGCGGTTATTCTTCCCAAAGCGGCATTTCCAAGATCAACGAGAAATCTAAGGTTGAGGAAACTGTTGAGGATATTAAGGCAGACATTTTGAGACTGGAAAAGGAAATTAAGCTTGAGATAGAAGAAATAAGGAGTTTAAAGCTTGGTCTATGATTCTGGTAATGGATGTGGGCAATACAAATATCATGTTGGGAGTTTATGAAGACAAAAAGCTGATTCAAAAATGGAAGCTTTGCACTGATATTGACAAGACTTCCGACGAGATCGGCATGCTTTTCATGAATCTTTTTAACATGGAGAACCTGGATGTCGGTCAGGTGGAGGCAGTGGTAATAGCTTCCGTAGTGCCCCCCATAATGTATTCCCTTGAACATGCCGTAAAGAAGTATTTTAAACTGAAACCCATGGTTGTTGGACCGGGTATCAAGACGGGAATCAATATAAGAACGGAAAACCCCAGAGAGGTGGGCGCCGACAGGATAGTCAATGCTGTGGCAGCTTATGAAATATATGGAGGTCCGTTAATAATAGTGGATTTCGGAACGGCAACTACGTTCTGTGCAGTATCTTCACGGGGTGAATACCTGGGCGGAGCCATATGTCCGGGTATCAGAATATCGGCAGACGCACTTTTCCAAAGAGCAGCCAAGCTTCCGAGGGTAGAACTTTGTAAACCTGATTGCATAATAGGAAAAAACACCGTAACAAGCATGCAGGCCGGTATTGTATTCGGATATGTAGGCCAGGTGGATTATATTGTCAGACGGATGAAAAAGGAGATGGGAGAGGATAGCATAAAGGTGGTTGCAACAGGCGGACTTGCACCACTGATAGCAAGTGAAACCGAAACCATAGATGTGATTAATGAAACGCTGACCCTTGAAGGGCTAAGAATAATCTATGAAAGAAACAGGTGATTTGCTTTTTGGCTAATACAGTTGTTAGATTAATAAAGTTGTTAGGCCAATACAGTCGTTAGGAGGGCTAAAATCATGACTATTCAGGAAGAATCATTGAAGTTGCACGGTGAACTGAGAGGTAAGATTGAAATTGTCAGCAGGGTCCAAATCAGGAATAAAAAAGACCTCTCCCTGGCATATACTCCCGGGGTGGCAGAACCATGCAAGGCTATACATAAAGATATAGACCTTTCATATCAATACACTCGGAGGTGGAACCTGGTTGCGGTTGTTACTGACGGTACGGCAGTACTTGGGCTTGGAGATATAGGTCCCGAAGCGGGAATGCCTGTTATGGAAGGGAAATGCGTTCTTTTCAAGACTTTTGCAGATGTTGATGCCTTTCCTATCTGCATAAGGTCCAAAGACGTGGATGAAATAGTGAATACCGTAAAGCTTATATCCGGAAGTTTCGGAGGTATTAACCTGGAAGACATATCGGCTCCCAGGTGCTTTGAAATTGAAAGAAGGCTCAAGGCAGAGTGCGATATCCCGATTTTCCATGACGACCAGCATGGTACGGCCATTGTTACACTGGCAGCCATGCTGAACGCCTTGAAGATTGTAAAGAAGGATATAAACGACATATCCGTTGTCATAAACGGTTCAGGTGCAGCTGGTATTGCCGTAACAAGACTTCTTATGAGCATGGGACTTAAGAAGGTAATTCTTTGTGATACCAGGGGCGCCATTTATGAAGGAAGGGAAAACCTTAATTCTGAAAAAGCCCAGATGGCAAAGATAACAAATCCTGAAAGGAAAAAAGGATCTTTGGCCGATGTTCTTGTGGGAGCTGACGTGTTCATAGGACTCTCCGGTCCGGGCGTGGTAACCCAGGACATGGTAAGAAGCATGGCAAGGGATGCCATCATTTTCGCCATGGCAAATCCCGTGCCTGAGATCATGCCGGATGAAGCAAGGGAAGCAGGCGCAAGGGTGATAGGTACAGGCCGCTCGGATTTTGCCAACCAGATAAATAACGTACTGGCATTTCCGGGAGTGTTCAGAGGCGCTCTTGACGTAAGGGCAAGGGATATAAATGATGAAATGAAAATAGCTGCAGCAAAGGCTATAGCCTCACTTATAAGCGATGAGGAACTCTGTGAGGAATATATTATACCCGCTCCTTTGGATCCACGGGTGGCAAAGGCTGTTGCCCAAGCGGTGGCCCAGGCCGCAAGGGATTCGGGAGTGGCAAGGATATAGAGCGAGAATAGTATAGAGCGTGATAATCGGACTGAAGCAGAGTATAAAGCCGGCAATCAGGCTAAAGCATATAAAACATGAAAGGCGAGCAGGGATGACACCTTGCTTGCTTTTTTAACAAGAAAGTTGTTAAATTTAAGAAGATGCAAAGTCCTGAGAAGGAATAAAGATCTAAATGAACGGATTTTTAATTTTTATTCCCTGAATTATATGCCCATCTTGCATATCTTCCGTATACAAAATACTGCAGTTACTATTTAATGCAGCTGCAATAATCATTGAGTCATAAAAACCGTACCCGGTACTATCTTTAATATCCAGTGCTGCGTTATATAATTCTATGCCGGGAAATACCCCACACAATGGAAACAAGTATTTATTTATAAAAGTTTTACAGTGTCCGGGTGAAAGCGGCTTTTCAAATTTTTTAGTGCGGCATTGCAAAATTCCTGTATAACCTGAAAACTGATAGTTCCATCCCCGGATACCAATGCTTCCTTTAACAGCTTTTTCGCAATGGTAAACTTTTTTTCATTATTTCTATCTAAAAGATAAACTATTATATTGGTATCTATAAAAAATTATCTTTCGTTGAGTTCATCCCTTGTAAAACTCCTTCCGGAAGATGCATATCCAGTTTCAACAAGAAACTGATCCAATTCATCTGCCAGATTTTTATCAACTGTGTAGTTGATTAACCAATGTCTGAAAAGCTCATTAAGGGTGGTGTTATTTTTCATTGCCTTTTTTCTTGCCTTTTCGATAAGCCTCTCATCTGCACTTAAGGTAATGTTTTTCAGCATAATTCTCACCTCGATAGTAGTGTACACTATTTTAGTGTATTCATAAAGGGCTCCATGAGCCACTGAGTTAATTTTTTGATATAAAAATAATTCTCCGGAACTTTCTGAATTATCATCTCGCTCGAACATTATATTTCCATATGCCTTCCGAATAATTGTGATGGCTTTTCCCACATTCTTTTAAAACAATGGTAATTTATCAATTATATTATTATATGATTATTATATTATTACCATAATATGGCAACTATATAAAGGGCTATAAGCATTATATTTACTAAAATCCAGTTTAAATGAATGAACAGGATAGCTATTAATAAAGCCAATCATTTTTTTGATCTTGGAACCAGCCTGCAACAGCCCGGTCTGTCTCTTTCCATCTGGCCTTATTCAGCACCTTGTGTTATTTCAAGTCTTTGTATCTGTATATTGAAACAATATTCCTTTTTTTCAGTCAAATAACTGTAAATGGTAACTGCAAATTCCCGGGAGGTGCCATGATGAGGATTACTAAAGCGCTAAGTGCTTTTGTTGCTATAATTATACTTTTTGCATTTGTGCAGGGACCCGTAACAAACGGTTTACGGCAAGTCGCATTGATGGCTTCCGAGGATTTGATTGGAGCTGAGACCGGTAAAGTGCTGACCGATAAATCATCATCAGGAAGCAGCGAGCTTCCTGTATTGGGTTCTTTTGAAAAGCTTAAGGAGCTGTTGAAAAACTATCAGACACATGTTGGTTATGGCAGAGGTGGTAAAATAATAGTGACCTTCAATGAGGCAGAAGCAGGAAGTGTCGGTGGATTAAAAGGCGAAGCCGGTGGAAAAGCAGCCCGGCAGTATAATGTAAACTATTCCGGAACAGATGCCCAGTTTGATGCTGACTATTCCACTACCAATGTCCAGGTACAGGGTGTGGATGAAGCTGATATTGTAAAAACCGACGGAACCTATATTTACCAGGTCAACAGAGATCGCATTGCCGTTATGCGTGCATAACCTCCGGAAGACATGAAGGTGGAGGGCATGCTGGAATTCTCAGACAAGAATTTTTTGCCCCTGGAAATGTACCTCCATGAAAATCTGCTGGTTGTCATAGGATCATCCAGGGGAAGCAGAAATGTTTATGTTCCTGATACCCCATTGGATGGTTCAGAAGTCATGAATAGTTCTGATGCTGTATCTGATTCCGGAGATGCCTATATCCCAATATATCCGCCCATCCGCGACATTATTTCCACAAAGGCCATAATATACGATATAACCAATAAGTCCAGAATAAAGAAACTTAGAGAAGTTGAGCTTGACAGAAGCTATGTTTCATCCAGAAAGGTGGGTTCGGCCCTTTATTTCGTCACTAACAGGCGTATCGACGTTTACAGTATCATGGAGGACGGCAATGAATATCTTGCAGCTCCGTATTACCGTGATACCGCTTCAAACGACAGCTTCAGGAGAATTGACTACAGGTATATCCGCTATTTCCCCGGTACTGAGGAACCCAACTACATGATTGTGGCAGGACTGGATCTTGAACAACCTGATGCAAAAGCCAAGGTATCGGCTTACCTTGGTTCCGGTGAAAATATATATGCTTCAAAAGGCCATCTTTATGTGGCTGTCACCGATTACAACAGCGAGGATGAAGAGACCGACACAGGCATGGATGCAAGCTCCGGCAATAAAGTCAGGACGGATGCAGGTGCAAACGGTAATGCAAATACAAACACCAATACCAATAACAATAACAATACCAATACCAATACCAATACTAATACTAATACCAATACTAATACAAATGCTAATACTAATACTGATATTAATACCGGAAGTCCCGGCAATAACAATACGGGTATTGTAATTGTTCCTTTCAGACGGGTAGTAGCCATACCATACAGCCGGCCCTATACGAAAATCTATAAGTTCGCTTTGAATGGCGGAAATATAGAATATATTTGTACCGGAAGCGTGCCGGGAGAGATCCTGAACCAGTTCTCAATGGACGAATATGAAGAATACTTCCGGATTGCCACCACTACCGGTGAAATATGGAGAAATGACGAATACACTTCAAAAAACAACATATATGTGCTGGATGAAAAGCTAAAAGAGGTTGGGAAAATAGAAGGCATTGCTCCCGGTGAGAGAATATATTCAGTAAGGTTCATGGGGGAAAGAGGCTATGTAGTGACATTCAAAACTGTAGACCCGCTGTTTGTCATCAGTTTCAGGGACCCTGCAAACCCAAAGATACTGGGCGCGCTGAAAATACCCGGCTACAGCGACTACCTGCACCCCTACGATGAAAGCCATATCATAGGTTTCGGAAAGGATACGGTGGAAGTAAAAGGGAATGCGTTCTACCTTGGCATGAAGATGGCCCTTTTCGACATTACCGATGTTAATAATCCTAAAGAACTGTTTGCTGAGAAAATCGGGGACCGTGGAACAGAATCGGAATTGCTGAGCAATCATAAAGCCTTATTGTTCTCCAGGGAGAAGAATTTATTGGCATTTCCTGTAACCCTGATGGAGGTAAAAGACGGACAGAAATTTGATTCTTCAGGATATCCGAAATATGGGCAATTCACCTTCCAGGGAGCGTATGTGTATAATGTTGACCTGGAAAAGGGATTTTCTCTGAGAACGAGAATAACCCACCTTACTGATGAAGAACTGCTGAAGGCAGGCAATGGATGGTACGAGAGCACCAAAAACGTGCAGCGGATCCTATACATCGGTGATGTGCTCTACACGCTGTCGGAAGGAATGCTCAAGGCCAACAGCCTGACAGATTTAAAGGAATTGAACTCGCTTGAGATAAATTATTGATACGCAGGGAAAGGTTTTACCGATGAGGATAATATGATGGTTCTTTTAACAGGTCAAAAATATCCAAATAACACAAAAATGTCAGAAGAACCGTCCCTGATGTTATAGATATCCCCGCAATTTGTGATGCAGACGCATATGTGATAAAATCTAAATACGATTTTATGATTAAACAAAACCGAAATTGTTTAAACAGAGTAGAATAACAGGCTGGATCAAACTTTGCCTGCGAAAATTGGGGGGAAAAACCATAACTGTTTTCAACACACCCATATATAATGCAGTGATGCGGTACAGCAGATCAAAGCCTACGGTTTTCCACATGCCGGGGCATAAGCTTGGGAAAGGCTTACCCGCTGAATTGCTGGAGAACCTGGCCATGCTGGATGTCACCGAAATACCCGGTTTGGACAATCTGCATTATCCCGCCGGAATAATCAAGGAAGCCCTGGACCTTGCAGCCCGGGCTTTTGGGGCTGACAGGAGTTTTTTTCTTGTCAACGGTTCCACATGTGGCATCCATGCCATCATCATGACCATATGCAAACCGGGAGACAAGCTCATAGTTTCACGGGACTGTCACAAATCTGTGCTTGGAGGCATGATGCTGGCGGGAGTAAGACCCGTATACATAAAGCCGGAATTTGACAGGACCTTTGGTATTTCTGCTGCAATAACTCCTCAGGCTTTGGAATGGGCTTTAAGGGAAAATCCCGATGCCGTGGGAGTTTTCATAACAAGGCCCAATTATTATGGAATATGCAGCGATATAAAACAAATAGCCGGCATAGTACACTCATTCGGCAAGGTGCTGGCGGTGGATGAAGCCCATGGAGCTCATCTTGCGTTCAACCGACAGCTGCCTGAATGTGCCATGGAAGGGGGAGCTGACATATGCGTGCAAAGCGCCCACAAAACCCTTCCGGCCTTTACCCAGGGTGCCTACCTGCATGTAAAATCCAATAATATAGACATGGACAGGCTGGTTTTCAACCTCAGGCTGCTGCAGACCACCAGTCCCTCCTATGTCATCATGGCTCTTCTGGATATTGCCCGGGAAATCATGGAGAAAAAGGGGCAGTATCTTCTTGACAGGCTTCTTGATGATTTGGAACGATTCAGGAATTCAGCCGCTTCAGTCCCGGGCATATCCATACTGACGGAGAAAACAGGCTTTCCTGAAGATGAGAGCAATCACCCGGGTTCTGAAAAAAAGAACCGTGAGGCTGATTACCGACCAAAAAAGAATTACGCAGCTAATTACCGGCATGACCCTACAAGGCTTGTTGTAAATGTGCGGAAGTTGGGGATTACGGGTTTTGATGCCGAAGCTTTTTTACGTCAGGAGTGGAACATACAGGCGGAAATGTCAGACCTTTTCAATGTAGTTTTTATAACCTGCATTTCGGACTCTTCCCAGGATCTGGACAGGCTGTTTTCGGCCATATCCGACCTGTCAGGACGTTATGCAGGCAAGGTCCAGGAACCAGATGATGATCCGGTTGGAAACGTTAATGGGAATAAAGACAGAAAGATATGGGCGAATGCATATAATCATAGCGGGAATATAAAACCGATGTTCGATATTATGGCCGGCGATCTTGCCATCCCGCAGCAGAAGATTGAATTAAAGGATGTCATGAATTATCCTTCTGTCAAGATGAAGCTTTCGGATGCAGCAGGAAAGGTAAGCAGGAATATGGTTACTCCGTATCCTCCCGGCATACCGGTTTTGTGCCCGGGGGAAATCATTATGGATGACGCTGTGTCTTTCATTTATGATATAATTAAATCAGGTGGAAATGTCACAGGGATAAGTGATGATCTGGAGATTGAAGTTGTCGGAACCTGAAGCACTGGTATCAGGTTTGTTTTAAAGAGTGGAAATAAGTTACGGAGAATTAAAAGAGAAGATTTTCACTGTAAATCATCAGGAGAGGGGCACCTGGCTGCATGAAAAGGGGACTGTTTATCTCAGTGGAAGGCACTGATGGTTCGGGAAAGACCACGCAGATAGAGTTAATGGAGAAATACCTGAGGACAAAAGGGTATGATATTGTGTTGACCCGTGAACCCGGGGGTACAAATATAGGTGAAAGGATCAGAAGCATATTGCTGGACACTTCCAGCGCGGAAATGACATATACAGCCGAAATGCTGCTTTATGCCGCTGCAAGGGCACAGCTGGTTTCCCAGGTAATAAAACCGTCGTTGAAAGCGGGAAAGATTGTCATATGCGACAGATTTATCGATTCAAGCTATGCATACCAGGGATTTGGACGCGGACTGGACATGGAAGAAATTGCTCAGGTCAACAGATCGGCTATAGACGGTATCATGCCTGACATAACTTTTTTCTTTGACATAAGTCCCGGGGATGCTCTTGCCCGGAGAATGGCTTCCGCCGAGGCAGACAGGATAGAGAAGGAAAAGCTTGATTTTCACATGAGGGTATATTCGGGATATAAAAAGCTGGCGCTTCTCTATCCCGAAAGAATAAAACCAATTGACAGCAACAGGAGCATTGAGGAAGTGCACAAGGAGGTGTGCGGCTATTTAGACCAAATAACCCAAGGAGGTGCCTTTTAATGAAACTTGTGTTTGCAATTGTAAATGATGATGACGGCCACAAGGTCATGGATGAGCTTAACAGAAACGGTTTCAGCGTTACCAAGCTCTGCTCCACCGGCGGATTTCTGAAGGCCGGTAATACCACGCTGATCTGCGGTGTGGATGAAGAAAAGGTGGAGGATGTATTAAACATAATCAAAAAGAAGTCAAAAAGCAGAAAACAGGTGATAAACACCTCTATGCCACCTAACGGTATGGGAAGCATGTTTGTACCTTACCCGGTTGAAGTGGTTGTCGGTGGTGCAACCATTTTCGTATTGAATGTTGAAAGGTTTGAGAAGGTTTGATTTCAGCTGAATCTGTGAAAATGTGGAGAGGCCTATGAAGATAAGTGAAATCTTTAATAACCGTGCAAACATATCGGGAATAACAGCAAGAGAAGAAAGGCCGGCTTTAAAAGCTGAAAAATCGGGATTTCGCAGTCATCTTCAGCAGATAGAAGGAAGGAACCTGGAAGAAAGGATAAACCAGCTTGCGGAGAAAATTTTCGAGCAGGGTAAGAAGCTTGAACAAAAGACCGACATTGTAGAACTGAAAAAATACAAGAAACTCATTTCTGAATTCCTGGATGAAGCGGTGGGCAATTCCCGCAAGTTCCTTAAAAGAAACTTTTTGGACAGGCGAGGCCGGTACAGGGTATATGCCATAGTTAAGAAAATAAATGAGGAGCTTGAACGTTTAACTGAGGAAGTCCTAAGTGAGGAAAAGGATAAAATACGAATACTTGAAAGGCTGGACGAATTGAAAGGTCTGATTCTTGATCTGCTGATCTGACTTGAATGAATATGAACCGGTCTGTTATGTCTTTTGTGAATCAAGGATAAAGACAGAGAGCAACGTTGGATGCGTAAAAGGAGAGTAACATGGATTTTAAAGGGATAACCGGTCAGAGGGAAGTCATTGCCAATCTGACCGACTCGTTGACCAAATCCAGAATCGGGCATGCATATATATTCAATGGTCCCAAGGGTATAGGTAAAAAGACGGTTGCCCGCATATTTGCCCATATATTGCTCTGCGAAAAAAAGAATCCTTACGGAAGCTGTGGAGAATGCCTTGCATGCCGGCTCTCTGCCGAAGGTACAAACCCTGATTTCAGGATTATTCGGTCAGAAGGTGCAAGCATAGGAATAGATGAAGTAAGAAAAATACAGGGCGATATTACAATAAAACCTCTTTATTCAGACAGAAAGGTTTATTTGATTCCCGATGCCGAAAAAATGACGGTACAGGCTCAGAACTGTCTTCTGAAAACCTTTGAAGAGCCGCCGGAATATGCCGTGATCATACTAACGGCATCCAACAGCGACATGCTCCTTGAGACCATTCGCTCAAGGGCTGTAAGGCTGAATTTTAAGAAAAATACTCCCGGTGAGGTTAAGGAATTTTTATTGCGAAAATACGGAGAAAAACTTGAGAATATAGATTTTATCGCTTCTTATGCAGACGGAGTGATAGGCAAGGCTATAGAACTGGCTGAGTCTGAGGAGTTTTCGGAGCTCAGGGAAGAGACAATACGGCTACTAGACAAGCTTGGACATTCAAAACTTATTGATGTATTTGAAGCATATGAGTTCTTTGACAAGAACAGGGAAAACATAGACAAAATTTTGGATATAATGGCATTGTTTTATCGGGATGTGCTTGCTGTCAAAGTGGCTCCTGGTAAAGATAAAATATTGATTAATTCGGATAAAAAAGATATTATAGAAAAGAATGCTTTGAGATATTCAGTCAGCAGACTTGCTGATAACATAGATTTAGTGGAAAAGACCAGAAGAAACATCAGGCAAAACGTAAACTTTCAGCTTTCCATGGAAGTATTGCTTATGAAGCTTCGGGAGGAAGACAATTAATGGTAAAGGTAGTTGGGGTTAGATTTAAAAAAGCCGGGAAGATATATTATTTTGACCCCGGCGATTTAAATATAGAAATAAATTCATATGTAATCGTAGAGACCGCAAGGGGCATTGAATACGGCAAGGTGGTTGTCCCTGCCAGGGAAGTGCCTGAAGAAGAAATTGTGGCTCCGTTAAAGAAAGTCATAAGGGTGGCCACTGAGGAAGACAAACGCCATGCGGAGGAAAATGAAAAAAAGGAAAAGGAAGCCTTTGGAATATGCCTCCAGAAAATAAAGGACCATAACCTTGAAATGAAACTCATAGATGTGGAATATACCTTTGATAACAATAAAATATTGTTCTATTTTACCGCTGACGGACGGGTGGATTTCAGAGAACTGGTAAAGGACCTGGCTTCGGTATTCAGGACCAGGATAGAGTTAAGGCAGATAGGAGTCAGGGATGAATCAAAAATGCTGGGAGGCATAGGGGTTTGCGGGCGTATACTTTGCTGCAAATCCTTTCTGGGGGAATTCCAGCCTGTGTCCATAAGGATGGCTAAAGAACAGGGACTTTCCCTGAATCCCTCCAAGATTTCAGGCACCTGCGGAAGGCTGATGTGTTGCCTGAAATATGAGCAGGAAGCCTATGAAGAGATTTTGAAAAGGGCTCCCAAGGTAAATGCCATAGTGGAAACCCCCTTGGGTCAGGGAGTTGTCACTGAAGTAAGCCTGTTGAAGGAAATGGTAAAAGTAAGGCTGGATAAAGGAAATGAAACCGACCTGGCAGAATTCAGCATGAGCGATGTTAAGATTATACAGGACGTAGCTCAGGAGGAAAGCGATGAAATTGAGGAAATTGCAGATTTGGAAGAAATGGAAGAGCTTAAGCAGCTTGAGGAAGATTAATGTATCAGGGTCGTTTTTTTCTGTCTCCAGATGAATATTGTATACAAAATTCCGGTGAGAAAATGTTGAAAAACAGTTTCCATCCGGGAGTTATAATGGTAAAATAATGAGGTCAAGTTATTTGGGAGGTGTAAAAAATGGCATATCATATTACTGAAGACTGCATCAGCTGCGGTGCTTGTGAGTCTGAATGCCCGGTATCATGCATTTCTGCCGGCGATAATTCATATGTAATTGATGAAGATGCGTGCATCGAGTGCGGAGCATGCGCAAACGTTTGCCCGGTAGATGCACCAAAGCAAAAATAAATACGTACTTATAAGTACGAACTTTAAAAGGCCGGTAGGGTTTGATATTTACCCTCGCCGGCCTTTTAGTTTTTTTGGCAGGGTCGTTTCATTTTATCAGCAGTGTTACCAGGCATATGACAGGAACCCGCACGGGCAATCACATAACGAATTTTTCTGATTCATGATATAATAAACAACGAAAATAATACCAACGTCTAATAACGTATATACAAATGTGATGAGGCGTTTATCATGAAAGTGGAAATATACCAAGACGAAACACTTGACGATCTGCAGTATAAGGGACTAAAGCTTATACAGAAAAAAGATGGATTTCGCTTCGGTATGGATGCGGTGTTGTTGGCAAATTTTGCCGACGTAGGTGACGATGCCTCTGTCCTTGACATTGGATCCGGTACCGGAATAATCCCCATACTCATCGCTGGCAAGACAAAAGCCAGGACCATAACCGGGCTTGAGATACAGCCGGATATGGTTGAGATGTCCTTAAGAAGCGTAGAGATGAATGAACTTGGAGAAAGGATCAATATTATTAACGGTGACATCCGGTGCTGGTCCGAATATTTTAAACCTTCAAGCTTTGACGTGGTGGTGTCAAATCCTCCATATATGAACTGGGGAGGAGGGATTGTAAATCCTTTGGACTCCAAAGCGGTGGCAAGACATGAAATACTGTGCACTCTTGAAGATGTGATTGGCGCAGCGGCAAGGCTTCTGATACCCGGAGGACAATTTGCCATGGTGCATAGACCTGAGAGGCTTGTGGATGTCATATGGCTGATGAGAAAGTATAATATAGAGCCCAAATATTTAAGATTTGTTCATCCCTCCTTCAGGAAAAAACCAAACCTTGTTTTGATAAAGGGTAACAGGGGAGGCAAGCCCTACCTGAAGATTATGGACCCCTTGTATGTATATGACCAAAACGGCCAATACACGGATGAGATTAAAAGAATATACGGAAAAGGAGAAAACGGCGTTGAGTGAGAAAGGCATTTTGTACCTTGTGGCTACTCCCATAGGAAATCTTGAAGATATTACCTTAAGGGCCCTTAAGGTTTTAAATGAGGTTGACATGATTGCTGCTGAGGACACCAGGCATACCCTGAAGCTCCTTAACCACTTTAACATTAAAAAGCCCCTGGTAAGCTATTACGAGCACAATAAAAAATTAAGGGGGAATTACCTGGTTGAGCAGCTTGAAGCAGGCAGGAATATCGCACTTGTATCCGATGCAGGTACTCCCGGAATATCCGATCCCGGAGAGGATCTTGTAAGGCTGGCCATTGAAAACAATATTAAAGTAACCATGGTTCCGGGTCCTGTAGCCGCCATAGCAGGTTTGGTGCTTTCGGGTCTTCCTTCGGGAAGGTTTGTGTTTGAGGGTTTTCTTCCGGTAAATAAAAGGGCAAGAAAAGAAAGAATAGCATCCCTGGTTAATGAGGTCAGGACAATGGTGTTTTATGAAGCGCCTCACAAGCTTGTGGACACTTTGAAAGACCTTTACAAGTTTCTGGGAGACAGACAAATCGTTCTTGCAAGGGAACTGACGAAAAAATTTGAGGAGATTGTGAGATGTACTTTGAGTGAAGCACTGGAACATTACTCCGAAAATTCCCCCAGGGGGGAATATGTTCTGATAGTAAAAGGGAAGGACGAGCAGGAACTCGTGGACCGGGAGCGCCAGAAATGGGAGGACATAAGCCTTGAGAAGCATGTTGAGATGTATATGAGCCAGGGAATGAGTAAAAAAGAAGCCATTAAGAAAGCAGCCTCTGACCGGGGTCTTAGCAGCAGGGAAGTATACAAAAGCCTGCTGGAGCGATGATCTTGAAACCGGACCGGTTGAATGAAAATAAAAAAGGACTTGATTGATACCTCAAGCCCTCCTGTACTTTAACCGGACTTACCTCGAATCAATTATTCCCGGTAAAATGGCATTATCTCTTTAATTCATGTTATGATTTCTTTAATTCTCTCATGCAATCCGGGCAGATGTTCTTTCCTTTATAAACGGTTACATCCTTTGCGTTTCCGCAGAAAATGCATGCAGGTTCATATTTCTTAAGTATTATGGTAGAACCGTCAACATATATTTCCAGTGCATCTTTTTCTGCTATATCGAGAGTCCTTCTCAGTTCGATCGGAAGTACGACTCTTCCCAGTTCGTCTACTTTTCTAACTATTCCTGTAGATTTCATATAGTTTCCTCCCCAAAATTACTTTAATTCGACAATCTTTGTTAATATTATAGTACCATAAATACCAATAATCGTCAAGAATTTAATAAAAAAAATTCAAAAAAATGTTATGGAAATATTATAAAATTGTTGAAGAATCAGTATAAAAAGACATTGAAATATGGTTGAAATCAGCTGCTTTAGCCGATTATCGGTTCTGATGGTCATGATTTTGAGAACATTCATTCTTGGTTATGATGGTAAGTAATGCAGAATTTAACTGGTAAAAACGAACACCAAAGCGACAAAATTCGACAGACTTCTATTGCCTATTCTTATCTGCAACAAATTGTTGCAATTGAATGCCCTGTAATGCTTTTAAGACATGAGACATATAGATTATTAGACGACATATTCCAAACGGAGTTCTGATTTATGCTTAACTATATATGGCTTGGCATGCTGGTCATGGGGTTTGTCATCGGGATATTAAACGGAAGGGTTGAACAGGTCACCAAAGCAGCCATGGACTCGTCCAATAATGCAGTCTCTTTTTGCATAGGATTGCTGGGAGTTTTATGCCTTTGGTCAGGACTGATGAATATAGCCGAGAAAAGCGGGCTGGTAAGGGTTATATCAAAACTGGCCAAACCTGTGCTCAGACGTTTGTTTCCGGATATCCCGTCCAGGCACCCGGCATTGGGTGCCATGGTTCTTAACCTTACAGCCAATTTTCTTGGACTGGGCAATGCGGCTACACCGTTAGGAATTAAAGCCATGCATGAGCTTCAAAAACTAAACCACCGTAAAGATACTGCCACAGATGCAATGAGTATGTTTCTCGTACTGAATGCTTCCATAATCACACTGGTGCCTTCAATGGTAATATCCGTACGCGTGGAAGCCGGATCAGCAAAACCCGGAGAAATAATAGGAACCATATGGGTGGCGTCGGCCTGCGCATTTATTGCCGGGATTATTGCCACAAAAGCATTAAGCATTATCTGGCGCAATAAACCATGAGTTGCAGGAGGCAGGCTGAATGAACGTTTTAAAAGCTGTATCGGATTTCGCCATTCCGGTTCTATTCCTTGTGATCCTTTCCATTGCCGTATACAGGGATGTAAAAGTATATGATGTTTTTATAGAAGGGGCCGAAGAAGGAATATCCACAATATTGAGAATAATGCCGTCGCTGGTAGGTCTTATGGTTGCCGTGGGAGTTTTCAGGGAATCAGGGGCTTTGGACCTGCTTGTATATGCGTTAAAGCCGGTAACAAAACTTCTTGGAATACCCCCCGAGATTGTTCCCCTTATTTTCATGAGACCCATTTCAGGAAGCGCATCCCTTGCACTGGTATCTGATATAATTAAGACTTACGGCCCGGATTCCTTTATAGGAAGAGTTGCATCCACCATGATGGGATCCGCCGAAACCATTTTTTATACCCTGACTGTATACTTCGGTTCAGTAGGAATCAAAAACATAAGGTATACTCTTGTTGCAGCCCTAATTTCAGATGTTGTCGGCGTGATTGCGGCAGTATGGATTTGCACCCTGGTTTTCGGCAGCTGAATTTTGATTCGTTATAAGCATAAACCATTATGGATATACTATAAAAGCGTTACGGAGAATATTAAGTTTAAGGAACGATGCTGTTGAACACCACACAAAAGAGCGGTACTGATTCTTGGTTTGCCATGCAGACTCAGGAATATGCTTCCATGATTCAGTCTGTGGAATCCGAGCTGTATGACGTACTTTCGGATAATACCGGAGTTATAAACGATATGTGTCGGCATATATTGAGTGCAGGCGGGAAGAGGATAAGGCCCCTTCTCGTGCTGTACAGCGGTTTGATTTTCGGAAGAGTGACCAAAGAACTGATCAGCGCAGCTGTTGCTGCAGAGCTCATACATGCTGCATCTCTCGTACATGATGATATCATAGATGAATCACCCTTAAGGAGGAACAGAATTTCCATAAACAGAAAATGGGGAAACCATTATGCAGTTCTCTGCGGGGACTACCTTTTTGCAAAGGCATTCGGAACCCTTGCCAGGAGCAGGCTTTTGCGCAGCATGGACTATATGATAGAAGCTATTGAGAATATGTGCAGCGGTGAGGTTCTGCAAGAAGAAACAAGGTTTGACTATGACATAAATCTGGATTTATATTATGAGTTGATTGCAAAGAAGACGGCAGTATTTCTTTCCTGCTGCTGCAAATCGGGAGCGGTGACGGCAGGAGCCAATGAAGCCCAGATCCTGGCTTTGGGCGATTATGGTCTCAATGTGGGTTATGCGTTTCAGATAGTAGATGATATGCTTGATTTTTTTGGAGATACCTCAGCGATGGGCAAGCCAAAATTTGAAGATCTGCGCCAGGGCTGCATAACCATGCCCATAATATTTCTTTTGGAACACCAGGTATACGGTAAAAGGGTCAGGCAAATTATTGAAGAAAGAGATTTCACAAAACAGTCCATGGAAATGATTACCGATGCCCTTATCGGAACGGGAATTGCGGCGAAAGTCAATGACATTGTTTTCTCCCATATCAGAAAGGCAAAGGACAGCCTGAAGATACTGCCTGAGTGCGAGTATTTAACGAAGCTCAGCAGCATAGCCGACATGGTGGGATCGCGGATAAGATAGATTTTCAGGAGAAAGATAAATTTCAGGAACAGAATGCATATTTACATGAGGTGACTGTTCGGGAACAGGATACATAACAAAAATAACAGGATATATCTCAAGAATGAGATATATGTTCAGAAACAACTGAAATTATGGAAATAAGGCAGATCTTAAAAAGAAGATAAATCTCAGAATTTGATAAATAGCGGGAATAAGGCAAATTCAGGATCAGACAGATTTTAAGAGTTGGACAGTTTTCCCGAGCATCTTAAAAGCCTGCATAAATGATAATAAAAATATGCTGAAAGGCCTCCCTGCTTAAGAAGGCTTTTTCTTATTTCACCTAAAGGTTCTGATGACGCTTTGGGGTCGGAAAGGTACATGGCAAGAAGTCCCCTCACGATGGTAGCGTGAAAGCCGGGGTAAGGCAGAGTCTTACACATTTTAAAGGCTTGCCGGACAAAAAAGGATAATCTTTTTCTGCAACGGTCCATGTCGCTTTCATACCATGTAAGGTTCAGGTCGTTGTGTCTGATGTCTTCATGAATATCAATGAGATAATCTAGGAGTATATGAAGACCGGTTATCCAGGGGAAATATGCCCGGTCAAGAATGAAAGCATGGCCTTCATCCATGTAAGAACATTGTGCGGCTGCATACATTGTGAATATGCCAAGTGTCGATCCCGCCGCTGCAGAAAATTCCCATACGCTGATTCCGGGATATTGGCTCATATAGCCTCTTGCCCACTCCTCCATCTTCTTTTCTCTTATGCCTTCTTCCAGGTGCTTGAAAGCCTGGAGATGGGAATACAGCCGGACGTATTTTTTTATATACGGTGCAACATACCTGTAGGAAGGAAGCCTGCTGATACAGTCTCTGCACTGGTTTACCAGCTCGTGTAAGTAGCCTCCGTCTTTGAAATGGGGAAAATACCTGTAATAGTCAACCGGAACCGAATGATCATCAACAGCATGGTGCATTGCCAGGTGAAGCTGGCGAAAAGCCTCTTCATCCTGCACTCCGGCTCTGTCACACAGGTTGTCCAGGTAGTCGCTTATAGTTTGAAATGCGGTTATGAACCTGACGGTTTCCTCAAGATCTGCACCCGGATAGAGAGAATAAACGCTTCCTCCCTGGACATGGAATTTCTTAAACCTTATGCTCGCAAGAGCCTGCAGGGCAAGTTCTGCATCTTCAGCCATACCGGCTTTTTCGGTCCAGCGGGAAAGTTCCCGGTCCACCAGGGGGAAGACATCCCTAATAAGTTTATATACCAGCTTGCTGCCTTGGTAATATTTCATATTAAGCCCTTTAGTCCCCGGTAAATCAATTTTTTATGTTAACTTATAGGGATAATATGCTGCGGTTTTTATTGAATGCATATTATTTCCCTTTAAACTATTCTTCCCCCGAAGAAATGGTTTTATAGGCAACTCTTGAAAAATGCATTTTCAATATGTATAGTAATAGTAAATAGAGGAGCACGCCCGGAATGAGACTGATTATGCGTGGAAATAATATGTTCAAATAGTTCAGGAGGCATTATAAATGAACAGGAAAACGTTCTACATAACAACTCCCATATACTACCCAAGCGACAAACTTCATATAGGGCATTCGTATACCACTGTTGCAGCAGATGCCATGGCAAGATATAAGAGGCTTAAGGGTTTTGATGTGATGTTCCTGACGGGAACCGACGAACATGGCCAGAAGATCCAGAGAAAGGCAGAGGAGAAAGGCGTTACCCCCAAGCAGTATGTGGATGATATAGTCAAAGGTATAAAAGAACTGTGGAAAATTATGAAAATAACCAATGACAAGTTTATAAGAACCACGGATAAATACCATGAGGAGACCGTCCAAAAGATATTCAAAAAGCTGTATGATCAGGGTGACATATACAAAAGCCAGTATGAGGGATGGTACTGCACTCCCTGTGAATCTTTCTGGACTGAAACCCAGCTTGTGGACGGCAAGTGTCCCGACTGTGGCAGGGAAGTTGAACTGACCAGGGAAGAGAGCTATTTCTTCAGACTGTCCAAATACCAGGACAGGCTGATAAAGCACATTGAAGAGCATCCTGAATTCATCCAGCCGGTATCAAGGCGGAATGAGATGCTGAACAACTTCCTCCGTCCGGGACTTGAGGATATCTGTGTTTCCAGGACCACATTCAACTGGGGAATACCAGTGTCTTTTGATGAAAAACACGTGGTTTACGTCTGGATAGATGCCCTGTCAAATTATATTACAGCATTGGGATATATGTCGGATGACGACTCTGATTACAGAAAATACTGGCCTGCTGATGTACACCTTGTGGGCAAGGAGATTGTAAGGTTTCATACCATCATTTGGCCTGCAATGCTGATGGCTCTTGGAGAGCCTTTGCCCAAGCAGGTTTTCGGACATGGGTGGCTTCTCCTTGAAGGAGGCAAGATGTCCAAGTCAAAGGGAAATGTTGTTGATCCTGTGGTGCTGGTGAACAAATACGGAGTGGATGCCATAAGATATTATCTCTTAAGAGAGGTACCTTTCGGTTCAGACGGCATTTTCTCCAATGAAGCCCTGATAAACAGGATTAATTCCGACCTTGCAAATGATCTCGGCAACCTGGTAAGCAGGACTGTTGCCATGATAGATAAGTATTTCGGCGGCGTAATCCCTGAAGACAGGCAAGCCGATGCCATTGATGAAGATTTAAAGAGCATTGTCATTGAAACGCCACATAAGGTAGAAAAGCTGATGGATGAGTTCCAGTTCAGCCTGGCTCTTTCGGAGATATGGAAGGCAATATCCAGGACTAACAAATATATAGATGAGACCATGCCATGGGTACTGGCCAAGGATGAAGCCAACAGGACAAGACTTGCTGAAGTCATGTATAATCTCGCGGAAAGCATAAGGATTGTTTCCATATTGATACAGCCATTTATGCCTGAAACTCCTGAGAAAATCTGGAACCAGCTTGGACTGACGGCGGGAAGTGAGGCAACCGAATGGGAAAGCACCAAATCCTGGGGCGGATATCCTGCGGGTTCACGGGTCAGCAAAGGCCAGCCCATATTCCCGAGAATTGATGTGAAGAAGGAACTGGAAGAACTGGAAAAGATGACAGGAGTAGGAGATACGGCAGGCGTTTCCAGGGGAAATGGCGGGAGCAGGCATGGAGATCCCGAGATTCCGAAGGACAAAAAGGCTGATTCCGGGGCACAGTCTGCTGAGGAATATGTTACCATAGAGGACTTTGGAAAGCTTGATCTTAGGGTCGCCAGGGTGCTGGACGCTGAAAAGGTTGAGGGAGCAGACAAGCTGCTGAAACTGAAACTTGAAATTGGAAACCAGACCAGGCAGGTGGTTTCGGGCATTGCAGAATATTATGCTCCCCAGGATTTGATAGGAAAGTATGTTGTTATGATAGCAAATTTAAAGCCCGTTAAGATCAGAGGAATTGAATCCCAGGGAATGATACTTGCGGCCTCCCATGACAAGGATTTGGCTCTTGTAACGGTGGATAAGGGCATTGTCAGCGGTTCAAAGGTGAGATAGAGGCAGGTTGATGATATGATAATGGGGACACTTTTCTGCTTCGGAGGATTACTTGAAGCTTGAAAGGTGTCCCCGTTCTGCTTTTTCCAGTTACGCTCTAATAAAAGACATTGTTCTCTCCGGTACAATAATATATAATACTAGATATACTAAGCTGTTTTTATTTTGCATTTCTTCATTGGCGCCATTTTTTGCAAAAAAGTTTCGAGCCGAAATAAAAACTTTCGAGCCGAAATTAGGTTTGAGAAAGGTTTGGCGGAAATAAAAAGGAATAGCGGCGAGGGGAATTATGCTTTTTGATTCACACGCTCATTACGATGATGAAAGATTTGATGAAGACAGGGACCAGGTAATCCTGAATGCTCATAAAAGCGGAGTTTCATATATTTTAAACGC
>JAMNYG010000142.1 GCA_023622945.1 Bacillota bacterium
CAGGGAAGACAAGCCCGAATACAGGGTAAAAATGCAGGTAGCCTTCTGCTTCAATAATGAGATAAACCTGCTGGAGTATTATCACAATTCAAGCTTCCTGGAGCATGGCGGTTCACCTGACAGGGCGGTGAAGGCTGCTTTTGTCAGTGTTATAGATAAGGCAATAAAAGAGAGGAACAAATATAACAAGGGTGAATCCAGGATTTCCTTTGTTGACATACAGGACAGCCTGGTCCTTGTCACCAATTCATTCTCAACGGTTACCAGCTATGAAAATCAGACCAAGAAATCCATCACCAACAAGTTTATCCAGGAGGCAATGACGGATTTTTTAAAACAGCAGCTGGAGATCTATCTTATAGAGAATAAGGCCGATTGCGACAGAATAATCGATCAGGTCCTGCTGAACAAGAGAAGCCGCGAGACAGCCGAAAAAACAAGGATTAACATAAAGTTCAGCCCTTGGAGCGTGCAAGCTGGGGCGAAACGCCGAGTTTCAGGCCATAATGCCTGTGCGGGGAAAGATCCTCAATTGCCTTAAGGCGGGATATGACAGCATATTCAGAAGCGAGGTTATTGTAGATTTGTTAAAGGTGCTGGGCTGCGGTGTTGAGATCAAGTCCAGGCACAACAAGGATTTAAACACCTTTGATATGGCAAACCTCAGGTGGAGCAAGATAATCATCTGTACGGACGCCGATGTGGACGGCTTTCAGATACGTACACTCATACTTGCAATGTTATACCGCCTGGTTCCTACCCTTATCCGGGAAGGGAAGGTTTATATAGCTGAGTCTCCTCTTTTTGAAATTACTACAAAGAACAGGACATATTTTGCGTATTCCGATAAGGAGAAAAACGAGATTATTTCAAAGTTGAAAGGAAAGTACACCATACAAAGGTCAAAGGGACTTGGTGAAAATGATCCCGATATGATGTGGAAAACTACCATGAATCCCGAAACACGAAGGCTCATCCGTGTTATGCCTGATGATGTGATCCTTACTGAGGAAGCATTTGATCTTTTTCTGGGAGACAATCTGCCGGGCAGAAAGAGCTTCATAGAGGAAAACGGTTACAAGTACCTGGATATGATCGATGTGAGTTAGAATGTCTAGCATAAGGTGGAGGAAATGATATGCAGGAATAACAGTCTCTAAGGTTTGCTCCAATGTTGTTCCGTAGTATATCATTTTCCTCAAGCCAATGCGACAATTTGAGTAAATTCTTATACGGGGGCTTAATATGGCAAAGGAAAACTATATTGAGAAAAAAATAATAGAGACCATAGAACAAAACTACATGCCTTATGCAATGAGCGTTATAGTTTCCAGGGCGATTCCGGAAATAGATGGTTTTAAACCTTCACACCGGAAGCTGCTTTTCACCATGTACAAGATGGGGCTTCTTACTGGTAACAGAACCAAATCTGCCAATGTAGTGGGCCAGACCATGAAGATAAATCCTCACGGAGATATGGCCATATATGAGACAATGGTCAGAATGACTAAGGGCAACGGTGCACTACTGCATCCCTTTATAGACTCGAAAGGCAATTTCGGCAAGCAGCATTCAAGGGATATGAAGTTTGCAGCTCCCAGGTATACCGAGGTGAAGCTGGATAAAATATGCGAAGAACTGTTCAGGGACCTGGACAAAAATACGGTGGATTTCGTAGATAACTATGATGGC
Organism: Bacillota bacterium; assembly: GCA_023622945.1. GTDB lineage: Bacteria > Bacillota > Clostridia > Acetivibrionales > JAMNYG01 > JAMNYG01. The sequence continues at coordinate 1,693 of JAMNYG010000142.1, forward strand.
ACCCTGAAGGAGCCCGTGCTGCTTCCCACCACTTTCCCCAACATACTGGTGAATTTGAACCAGGGGATTGCAGTCGGTATGGCAAGCAACATTTGCAGCTTCAATCTCAGGGAGGTATGTGAGGCTACAATCCGCTTTATTCAAAATGAGAACACGGATATAATGAAATTCCTGAAAGCTCCTGATTTTCCTTCAGGAGGACAGCTTATATATAACCAGAAGGACATGGCAGAAATATACGAAACCGGAAGAGGAAGCTTCAAACTAAGGGCAAAATACAGGTATGACAAGAAAAACAGCTGTGTTGAAATTTATGAAATACCTTACACCACTACAGTAGAGGCAATAATAGATTCCATTGCGGCTTTGGTTAAAAACGGGAGCATTAAGGAAATAAATGACGTACGGGATGAGACCGACCTTAATGGATTGAGAATAACCATAGACATAAAAAAGAATGCCGATCCCGATGTGCTTATGAACAAACTGTATAAACTTACGCCCCTTGAGGACACCTTTAGCTGCAACTTTAACGTGCTTATCAAAGGCAAGCCCAGAGTACTGGGAATAAGGTCCATCCTGCAGGAATGGATTTCGTTCAGGACCGAATGCATAAAGAGGTCAACTCTGTTTGATATTGAAAAGAAGTCGGAAAAGCTGCACCTGTTGCTGGGACTCAGGAAAATACTTCTTGATATTGATAAGGCCATCAGAATCATCAGAAACACGGAACAGGATGACCTTGTCGTGCCCAACCTGATGAAAGGGTTTGACATAGACAGGCAGCAGGCTGAGTTTATAGCTGAAATAAAACTGAGAAACTTAAACAGGGAATATATCCTGAACAGGGTTGCCGAAGTGGAGAGCCTGCAGAAGGAAATAAGCGAGCTTAAGGATGTATATAACGATCATAAGAAAATTAAAAAGATAATAATCAAACAGCTGAATGATGTTGCAAAGAAATACGGACAGGACAGGCGTACCGGGATTGTTTCTGAAGAGCATATAGAGGAGGTACCTGAAGAGACATTTATAGACGATTACAATCTGAAACTTTTCCTGACCGAACAGAATTACCTCAAAAAAATCCCCCTGGTATCGCTCAGGTCAGTTTCGGAGCAAAAGATAAAAGATGATGACAGGATAATACAGGAAATCGAAACTCATAACAAGGCAGATCTGCTGCTTTTCTCAAACAAACATGCAGTTTACAAGTTAAAAATATACGAGCTTAATGACAGCAAGGCAAGCAGTTTTGGTGATTTTCTGCCCAATCTCCTGGAACTGGACCAGGATGAGAGAATAATTTATATGGTTGCAACCGATGATTATTCAGGGCATATGATTTTCATTTTTGAAAACGGAAAAGCGGCCAAGGTGGAACTAAACATATATTCCACCAAGACCAACAGGAAGAAACTTATAAACGCATATTCCGATATATCCCCCTTGGTATATTTGTCATACATTACGGAAGATGTTGACCTTGTAGTTTACAGCAGTATCAACAAGGTGCTTGTTTTTAACACCTCGCAGATAAGCCCTAAAGTAACCAAAAACACTCAGGGAGTACAGGTCCTGAAGCAGAAAAAGGGCAGTCACCTGGCCATGGTTCAAAAACTTGAAGAAAGCTCAATAAATGATGCCGACTATTACAGAACAAAAAACATCCCTGCTGTGGGATACTATTTAAGAGAGGAAGACAAGGCTAAAAACCAGTTAGGTCTGGGCATTTGAACGTTAATTTGAAGCAAAAGAGCGTTCTGCCCTTGTACATTTGGTTCAATTAATGGTAAAATAAACTGAAAAAAACCAAAGGATGTGTAGGCAAGTGAGCGATAAGAAACGTATTTTCAGCGGAGTACAACCATCAGGAATTATAACCCTTGGAAACTATTTAGGGGCAATCAAAAACTGGACACAGCTTCAGGATGAATATGATTGCATTTATTGCATAGTAGATCTTCATACGCTGACAGTAAGGCAGGATCCAAAGGAACTTAGGCAAAGAAGCCTGTCTTTGGCGGCAATTTTCCTGGCCTGCGGCCTTGACCCTGCGAAGAACATAATATTCCTTCAGTCTCATGTAAGCGCCCATGCCGAGCTTACATGGATATTGAACTGCTATACTTATTTCGGTGAACTGAGCAGGATGACGCAGTTTAAGGATAAGTCCCAAAAGCATCCTGATAACGTCAACGTGGGTTTGTTTGACTATCCGGTATTAATGGCAGCTGACATCCTTCTGTACCAGACCGATCTTGTACCCGTGGGGCTGGACCAGAAACAGCACCTTGAAATCACAAGGGATATAGCCATACGGTTTAACAATATATATGGGAATGTATTCAAAGTTCCCGAAGTATATATACCCAAGGTGGGAGCCAAAATCATGAGCCTCCAGGATCCAACAAGCAAGATGTCCAAGTCTGATGAAAACGAGAACAATTATATATCTTTGCTTGATCCTCCTGACGTCATAATGCGCAAGTTCAGGCGTGCGGTAACCGATTCGGAAACTGTGATAAGGTACGATGAGGAAAACAAGCCGGGTATAAGCAATCTTATGAACATCTATTCCAGCCTTACAGGGAAGTCTTTTGAGGAAATTGAAAGTGAATTTGCCGGAAAGAACTACGGAGAATTCAAGGCTGCTGTGGGCGAAACTACCGTTGAGGCTTTAAAACCAATACAGGAAAAGTATTATTTCTTGATGCAGAACAAGGATTATCTGCAGGAAATATTAAAGCAGGGAGCCGAAAACGCATCAAGAATCGCAAACCGCACCCTTGCAAAAGTGTATCATAAGGTAGGACTTCTCCCACGGTTATAATTAGTAGGAACGGTAGGGGCAATAAGTTGGAACGGTACGGGACTTCTCCGCAAACGGTACGGAGACAATGAAAAAGTATGGGCACACTTTTTTATTGATTTAAATAAGGCTTCTCTATATTGGCTTGGGGGCATGCCCCCAAGCTTTTTTGAGGTCTGACGTTTGCATAATAATCTATATACTCTCCGGTTGCTTCTTCTATATCATTTCCATCTATTAATTTTTTTTCATCAGATTAATCCATGTGATAACATTACTTTGCTCTAAGCCAACTCCGTGAGCTATAAATTTTACCTCTCAGCCTTCATTTGAAAGCAAAATAATATGTGTTCTCCGCTTAAAATTTATAATACATGTATGTTTTTTATAATAATACAAAAGAGAGATTGCAGCATCAATTAGTAAGCCATTACAAACCTCAATACACGGCTCAGTACACGGTTGTCGGAAAATCTGCGGGAATATATTGAGAGTATATTTTTATTCGGAAATATATTTAGAGTATATTTTTATCGTAAAAGCGAAATTGAGTAGGGTTGGGTTGGCAGATTAGATAACGTGTAGGTTGAGGAGTTGGGATGAATGTACCATCTTATGAGAGTGACAATATTAGGCAAAAAACAACTACTTAATTCAATAAAAACCATGTGGTTTAAGTTGGTACAAGTTTCATAAAAGTATAGACATTTGTTTATTTTTTGCTATAATAAAAATGAAAACAATTACATAATTCCTATATCAAAACAAGATTAGATTTAATTGGGTTTGATAATACATAAAAGTACTGACAAGTAATAGGCTTTATTGAGTACACATTATGTGAAAAAAGGCTCGATGACAAGCATTCGCCAAGAGGAAATTTTTAAAGAACTTTTTTAATAAAACAATTCAATAAAAGGGTACCATGGCTTTAGTATACGCCTTTTTATTGAATTGTAAATAAAATGAAAAAATTCAATTATGAGGTGATAATGTGAAATATTATAAAAAAGTTATTTTAATATTTCTTCTTGTTTTAATTTCTTGCTTTTCTTTATCAGTAGGCTCCATGGCTCATGAAATGTATTATAAAGGGTATGTCTATAATTGGGAGCCTATTCCATTAGTCTGGGATGAGATGGTTTCCGGAAAAGCACATTTAAAAATGAATGCTGACCTTTTAAGTGCCAATTATGCACAATTTTTTGAAACAGTATCGGAAATATGGCCAAATGCGTCTTCAAAAGTATCTGTGACCAGAACTGATTTTTACAGTGCAAAAGTTGCTTTTGGGACAGCTACTGAAGCTGAATGGAAACGAAGATTTGGTAACGCTGCGAAAGATATGCAAGGTATTACTGATATAACGTCTACAGACGGCATATTAATAAAAGATGCAGCGTCAGCAGAAGCTTCATCAGGCAGAATTAAATATGCAGCAATACTATTAACACCTTATTCAGATTCCTTTGAACATGATGATCATATAAAGGCAACGATGGTACACGAAATAGGCCATGCTTTAGGATTAGGACATCCAAACTATATTTATTACCCAACTGAAGAACCATCAATAATGAGATCGTGGGTAGATTATGAGGGATATTATGTACCACAACAACATGATATTGATGATTTAGATGACAAATATTAATCAGATCTTATTCGTAGATCATTGTATAATTAATATAAGGGAGGACCAGCATATGAATTTGAACAAAATGAAAATAAATAATAAATTTATGTATTTATCAGGTGTGATGCTATTAATTCTTGCAGCCGTGTTAACCGTTAACAGTGTTTTTCTCTCAACCCCATCCCTGAGTGAAGAACAAATCAGTGAACTAAGAGCGCAGTATCCGGTATATTGGGGAGCTCCACCTAATGTGTCAATGAGGGAGCCAAGAATAAATGAAATATTTGATAGGGCAGATGCTGTTATCTTAGGAGAAGTGGTGGAAGCATTGCCGGAATATAGCATAGGGTTTGTAGAGAAGGGAAGTAACACACCTGCAGAGAAGATATATGAAAAATTTGGCATGAGTACTACTGATTCATTTATACAATACAGGGTTAAAGTTAATGAGGTTATTGCAGGAAATATCTTTGACGGGGAAGAAGGAAGCAAAAGAGATATTATTATTATAAATAATGCTATGTTCAAAGGCTTTATGCCTGAATTGAAACCGGGAATGAAAATAGTTACACCAGTAGGTAAAGGGGAAGATGTACATGAGGGAAAGTACTGGTTTTCAAGATTCGGTTTTTATTATGTTACAGAAGATGGATATGTATTGTCTGCTTACAATGAAGATGAGAAATATAAATTTACAGGCAAGACTTTGGACTATTTGAAAGCAAAAATAACAGAATTGTCCAGAAGATAGCAGTTTAAAAATAAGAAATAAAAATCATTATTGAGTTCTTAAATTATCTATAGTATCTCCGGCAGAGATTTGGTGAATTTCAGCCGGAGATTTTTGATGTTCAGAAATGTATTTCGGAGAAAAGACAAGTATGTCTGTATTCCGATAATTATTCCCGGTTCTTTGCCGGTAAAAACTTAGAGTAAAATTTTCGTAGGCAAATTTAATAAAAAATATAGGAAGACCCAATAAAAGGTCTTCCCATAATCACAATTTTCCTGTAGTTTAGAAGTTACGACACCAAAACGA
>JAMNYG010000145.1 GCA_023622945.1 Bacillota bacterium
ACAAATGTGCTTATGGTTTTCTCCAGGAGATCCTTTCCCTGGAATATCCGTCGGAAGGATGAGTTATACCAGATGATGGTTCCGTTCAGCTCCAGAATCACCATAGGCATGGGAAAATTAAGCAGAGTGTCCCTTGTAGCGGTATCTATGTTGAAATTCAGGTTTTCTATATATTTGGTAAGCTCTTTTTGCCTTATGTAATTTGTCCTGTAATTGTAATATACCAGAAAAATCAGCAGGACATACCCCGGTATGGCTACCCAGAACTCCAATATTCCTATTACGATAACCAGTATGAAAATAATCCACAGGTAAAAACTTGCACGGGGTATGAAAATCCCTGAGAATTTCCTGTTGTCTTTATTATCAAATTTTTTGTTATCTGTACTGTCCATAAGAAAGAATATCATTCCTTTGGATTTATTAAATTCTTATGAATTACCAATAATTAGCCAAAAAATTCAAATTCCTGTGATTCACCTGTAATTTACCTAAAAATTCTTGATTTTGTTCCTTGAAGAATCAAGGTGCTTTGATAATTCCGACAAATCGCCGTAATGCTTCTCAACATCGTTTTCCTCGATCAGGCCGAGCTTTATCTTGTTATGTATTTTAATTTCAATCAAATTATAGCTGATGCCCAGCCTCCTGCCCAGCAAATAGCATATCAGTATGATATTTGACAGCGTATCTGCCACGGTATCATGCACTTCTTCCTTCATCCCGTTGACCAGTGCCTTGAAAAGATTGGCTATATCGGTAAGCAGCTCGCTTTTTAGCCACTCAATTATTTTTATGTTTCTTGTGATGTCAATCTCTTTTTCAAACATGCCCATAAAACCACCTCGTTAAATGGTTGACCGGTAACGCTATGCTATAATTATATATCAAAGCCCTATCGTAAGGATTATTTCCCGTCAACCTGGCGGATTATTACTGTCCGGCGCTATTCCGGGTACCTGGGATAGGATCCCAGCAGTTTGAAAAAAGAAGTTTTCCTTTTCACCATTGTCAGCGCATCCCTTACCTGTTCATCATCCCTGTGACCCTCAATGTCGGTAAAAAATATGTACCTGCCCAGCTGACCCCTGGCGGGCCTGGACTCTATTCTTGTCATATTTATATCCCACAGGTTAAAAATCCCAAGGATCTTGTAAAGGCTTCCGGGTCTATCCTCAGTTGAGAATATTATGGACGTCTTGTCCTTGCCGGTGGGAGGCGCATCCGTTGTGGAAATCACCACGAACCGCGTCTGATTGTTATTTTCATCCTGTATATCCTTTTCCAGTACATCCAGTCCGTAAACTTCAGCAGCAGTTATGGAGCCTATAGCCGCTGAATCACCCTTTCCGCCTGCCACTTCAATGGCTGCAGCAGCCGTGCTGTAAACAAGGATCACCTCGGCCTGCGGAAAATTCTTTCTCAGGTATTCCCTGCACTGTCCTACGGGTTGAGTGTGGGATATTATGCGTTTAATATCTGCCTTTCCGGTACCCTTCTTTACTAGGAGGTTCTGCCTTATCGGTATGATGATCTCCCCCTTGATCTTCAAATCTATTTCAGGTGAAGACATCATGTCCAAGGTAGCATTTACAGCACCTTCAATGGAATTTTCAATAGGCATCACAGCCTCATCTATAATTCCGTTATGTACTGCAAGTATGATATCAGGTATGGAACTGAAATCGCAGCAGCAAAAGCCTTCCTTTCCGGAAATATATTTCTCTGCCGCCTCTTGCGAAAAAGTTCCCCTTGGTCCGAGGAACCCTACCCTTTTCATATAGTTCATAACTCCCTGTAATTTTTTATATTCCCTATGATAAATATTGACACGTCCCGCGGGAATTATTACAAACGATCCCCCGGGAAAACACCTTTCCTGAAACAGTAGTATATATAATATCACTTTTTGACGTGATTTCCAAGATAAATATCATTAAGCACTCTGCCGTGCAACTTTAAAGGCGTTCAAAAAAGGGACACCATCTCAAGAAGGATACCTGCCTTATCGGGTGTATCCCTCTTTGAAATATGTCCCCTCCGTTTTGTGCCAAGCTGTATCCTTAAGGGTCAGGTCTTTTTGCACAATCGCCGCACCATTATTCAGCCGTGTACGGCAGCAGAGCGATATGCCTTGCCCTCTTGATGGCAACCGTCAGCTGACGCTGATGCTTTGCGCAATTTCCGGAAATCCTTCTGGGAAGTATCTTACCTCTTTCAGAAATATATTTTCTTAACCTTGCGACATCCTTGTAATCTATTCTTTCAACTTTATCAACACAGAATGCGCAGACCTTTTTTCTGCTTTTTCTTGTCTTTACCACTTTGGTTTCGTTCTTATCCGCACCGTCTTTCTTTTCCTTCTTGGTCCCCGACATATCTATTTTTCTCCTCCTTTCCGCCGACTAGAATGGCAAATCGTCGTCATCCTCAATGGGATAGAATCCGTCTATCTGATCTCCAGGAACATTTTCGGTCCTGTCAGGCATTCCTTCCGACTTCCTGCTTTCAACAAAATATGCTTCTTCAGCGATAACCTCAGTCACGTAATGCCTTCTTCCTTCGCTGTCATCCCAGGTTCTCGTCTGAATCCTTCCGATTATCGCGAGCTTGGACCCTTTATTAAAATACCTGCATATAAATTCTGCAGTCTTGGACCATGCCTGGCAGTTGATAAAATCAGTCTGCCTTTCTTCGCCCTGCCTTGCAAACCTCCTGTCTACAGCAAGAGTAAAACTGCAGACGGCGGTATTGGTATTGCTGGTATAGCGAAGTTCAGGGTCTTTTGTAAGCCTTCCCATTAAAACAACTTTATTCATGGAATCACCCTATTTTTCCTTTTTAACAATCAGATATTTCATTATACCGTCGGTGATCTTAAAGATTCTTTCAAGCTCGCGTGGAAAATCTGATTCTGCGCTGAAATCGGCCAATACATAATAACCTTCGGTCTTGTCCTTTATCTTATATGCAAGCTTTCTTTTACCCCATTCATCGATGTTCTCCAACTGAGCCGAAGTTTCCAGCAGATTCCTGAATCTTTCAACCATTGCTGCTGTAGCTTCTTCATCCAGATCTGGGCTGATGATAAAAAGAGTTTCATACTTGTTCAACATTCGACTTCACCTCCTCCCGGACTAACGGCCCTGCAACCAGAGTGCAGAGCAAGGATTACAATTATAATAATTTATTGTAACATGAGGTAAAATTTTATGCAAGAAACATTTTAAAAAAACCAGGGGTCAGGGAAAGATCCCGGGTCAGGATTGACCCCGCAGCAAAATTTGATCCGGACCTGACCCCCGTGATTTCCTGAAAGCGTTCACCCGGAATAATCGTTGCAAAAAGCCTTGTCTCTATAGTAAACTTTCCTTGTGAATATTATAGGATTAAATGATAAAATTTATCCACATTCTGACGGAGGCTGAACATATGTTATACCCACTGAAATTCATACCTGTGTATAAAGACTATCCCTGGGGCGGAAGGAATTTTGAAAAGTTCGGAAGAATCCTGCCTGACGGCATCATAGCCGAAAGCTGGGAAGTATCCTGTCATCCCAACGGTGTAAGCATAGTTTCGGAAGGGGAACTGGCCGGAACAAGCCTTCCGGAGCTGGTTGAAAGATACGGCAGGAAGCTTATGGGGACTGCACTTCCCGAAAAGGACATAAAGAAATTCCCGCTTCTTGTAAAATTCATAGATGCGGATAAAAACCTCTCTGTCCAGGTCCATCCCGATGATGCATATGCGCAGGCCAATGAAAACGGAGAATATGGAAAAAATGAAATGTGGTATATCATATCGGCAAAACCGGGGGCAAGACTGGTGTACGATGTGAAACCGGGAATTGACAGGGAAGCCTTTTCCCAAGCCATAAAGGAAAACAGGGTTGAAAGCTGCCTTAATTACGTTGAAGTGTTTCCCGGTGACGTAATCAACATACCGGCAGGACTGGTTCATGCCATAGGAGAAGGTATTATGCTGGCAGAAATACAGCAGAATTCCGACGTCACTTACAGGGTTTACGATTACGGTCGCAAGGGACGCACCCTTCACATAAAGCAGGCCCTTGACGTCATCGACTTCAATTCCACGGGAAGAAAGCCCAAGACCACGGGTCTTAAGGTGCTCCATCCGTCGGGCTCATCCGTCACTTACCTTGTAGCCAATGGGTACTTCTCGGTGGAGCTTTATGAGATATCCGGAAAAACGGATGAAAGGGCCGACGGAAGCCGCTTCTTCATATACACCTTTATAGAAGGAGAAGGAAATATAACCTGGGATTCCGGCACAACAAGCATAAAAGGTGGCGAAACCATTCTCATTCCTGCATGCCTCGGAGAATACTCAATTGCCGGACGGCTTAAGGCACTGAAATCCTATGTTCCTGACATTGAAGAAAATGTGATCAGGCCCTTAAAGCAGGCAGGTTATTCTGAGAACGAGATTTTTGAAAACGTTGCCGGACTGGCCAGGTAAGTATTGGGACGACGTATATTTAAAATTGCCGTCGTAAAATACGCGCGTCACACAGCCCTCTTTTTCAGGGGGCGTTTATTATTTTTATTCCTTAATATGCTCATGTGTATGAAGATGCTCCATGCAGTATTCGTAGTTCCCCTTGCAATCCAGGCAATATCTGAATTCCATCTTCGGGTCATCTTTTTCGGTTATACCGCAAATACAGCATTTATGAATTGTTGTTTTCTTCGGTATTTGAGACCGAAAGCGCTGCCCCTGGAGGTAAGCCTTTCTTCTGGTTTTGAGGCTTATCACAATGTCCTTTCCAAAAAATATCATGTAATTTACTATCGAAACAACGGCAAAAATCTTGTATTCAAACGGAATATTCCAGTTTAACACGGTAAACGCCAGATATCCCCAGTTAAGCCATGCGAGATATTTTACCTTTACAGGCAATATGAAAAACAGTAAAAGCCTAAAATCGGGGTATATCCTTGCAAAGGCGAGAAACAGAGAAGTATTCAGATAAGTGGGCGTTGCAACCTGGCCCGTGATAAAAGAGGATATGGTGGTTAAAAGCATGCCTGTGAAATAATAAACGTTGAACTTAAAGCTTCCCCATTCATTCTCCAGGGCACTCCCTGCCAGGTAGTAGAAATACAGTGCAAATATGCCCAGAAAAGAAGTATCAGGCGGTATAAAGATATAAGTTACAATCCTCCATACCTGGCCTTTCAGCACCAGTTGCGGATCCAGGGCAATCTTCCGGAGGAAATTCCCTGACGGATCCACACGCATAAGCAGTAAAGTTAAGGCATTAAGGGCAACGATATATGTCATCAGGTTTCTTATGGCATATCGTCCGAATTTCCGTTCCAATTTGTCCAGCCAGCCCGCCATCCGGTACACCTCTCACATCAAGATATAAAGGGTATATAATGACTTTTAATTTAGCAATGTTATACTGTGATTATATCACGGATTGGAAACAAAGGATGATAAAATTTCCCCAAAAAACAAAAAGACAGGCAAAAGAGACGGGCTCAACCTCATACGGTTTTACAGCAACCCGTCTCCTGTCCGTCTTCACGAAAACAAGGAGGATTTCCCTTATTTAAGTTTTACTTCAGTGCAGCCGCCTGAAGTGTTATGTGGCCTGTATTGGCCTGGTATTCGCTGTCAAGAGTATATCTTATAATCAGCTTCTGCCCGTCCTTGGCTGCTCTGAAGCTCAGGGTTACCACGTTGGTGACTATATCGGAGGGAGAGTCTATATAGCAAGAGTAAACAGGTGCGCTGTTGTCGCTTAGCCGGGCTTCAAGCTTGCCTTTGGCCTTCCAGGCGCCGACATATAAGCTGAGGGTCTTTTGGTCAGTACCTGCCGGAACCGTTATTTCAAATCCATTTCCCTTTCCGGATGTAAATATGGCAGGAACAACACCTGCAGCGCTTTCAGTGGGCGTCCCGTCACTCCAGGAATAGGAAACAGAATTTTGCGAGATCCAGGTAACAGAACCGTTTCCTACCTTGGTAAAATTGCTGATTTGCCGGGTAACACCTTTTTTTCGGTTAAAACCTGATACATCCTTGTATCCCCAATGAACCCAGTCAAGAGCGCCCTGCCTGCTTAAATTTACATTTCCCGATACGGTGGAGACACTGCCGGTCAGAATTCCGGGTGCAGACACGGTGATATTGTCGATGTTTACATTTCCCGTATCATTTCTATCATAAACATAAGTTATCACGTTTTTTCCTGCTTTAAGTTCAAGCCTTTCGTTTTTAACATCCCATTTGTTCCAGTCGGACAAATTCTTAAGAACGGTCTGCTTTACCTTTTTTCCGTTTACCAGTATCGATAAAGTCCTGTCTTCTCCTGTTGCATTTGCGAATCTTAAGCTTACGTCATAGTAACCTGAATCGGGAACGTTTACCGTGAATGCACAAGAGGCGCCTTTGTTCCAGTATCCGCTGACATATCCCGTGCCGGTGTATCCGCTGTATAATTTGCTGACGGATGCACCTCCTGAAAGCTCCGCTTTTTCCGCCTCATAGGTTACTGCCTCATAATTATTCTCTTCCTGGTCCAAATCCATTTCCAATGCTTCGGATATGAATTTCAACAGAACTATTGTGCCGTTCTTTTTATATACGGATGTTTTTCTCAAGTCCATTTCAATGTTATTGATCTTGGCCATGTGAGTGACAAAATTAATGGTTATAACTCTGTCGCCTTTTTTAATGGTGGCAATGCGGGCCTTGCTGTCCCACTCCACATCCGCTCCAAGGTTTTTCTCAACTGCATTTACCGGAATAAGCAGTCTGTTGTATTTTATCACCGATGAATTCTTTACTTTTACCTTCTTGCCGTTTACGTAATAGTGCTTATCGTCGTTTTTACTGCTGTCATTATAGTTCTTCAGGTATTCATCCAGCATCTTTATAACTTTCTCGACTACTTCATATCCTTTGTATTTGTTTTCATAATATTTCTTAAGCTGCTCAACGATTTTTTCAAGGGATTTTATGTTGTCCTTATCATCATCGCCCTTTGCATAAACAACGCTGAAGGACGACAGCAGTAAGATTACAGCAAGAATCAAACATACTATCCTTTTCATCCAATTCCCTCCCAACCTTTTACACCTTTTTGATGATTTTTCACCTTGCTGCCGGCAGCTTTATGAATATAATTCGTCATTTCCATGAGAAATATTGGGGTAAAATAAAAATAATTCTATAAATGTAACAAGCCACCTTTTCAGGTGGCTCTTGTGATTTTTCATGATTTTTCCTTTTTTCTTCTTAACTTACCGTTCTCTTGGTTTGTTTCTGCCCGTCATTCTTTTTTTATCCGGCGTTTCTGCTGTCATTATTCCTTCCGTCCGTCTTACCGGGATTTACCGGTATTTAAGGTTCTTGCCTGATTGCCGGCTGTCTTGCCTGGATTTGAAATTCTGATCTGACCTCCCCTGCTCTGTGTGCCGGTTTTATCATAGCTGTTATTGTTTTTGTCATTTTTGCCTTTAACGTCTTTATAGCTTTTATTGTCGTTTTTATTGCCTTTGTTATTTTTATCATATTTATTGTTATAATCTTTGTCGACTTTATTTCCTTTATTGTCTTTATCATCTTTATTGCCCTTACTGCTTCTGCTGTAATCACCCCTGCTGTTTTTGACGTATTTTTTGTCCCTGTCATCATTGTTCTTCTTTTCTTTCCGCTTCTCATCATTATCTGTTTTATCCTTGCCGTTGCTGTTAATTGCAGTTTTCCAGGTATTTTTACCGTTGCTTTTGCTTATTTCTTTCCTTTCGCCTTTATCTTCCTCCTTATGGTTTTTGTTTTTATTCTCATTTTTCTTGTTATCTTTCTTATCCGCTTTCTTTGCTTCCTTACCTGCTACTTTCGGGTCTTTTCCTTCGTTCCCGGCATTTTTCCTGTTAAAAGCGGTAAAAGCCACATTCTTGCCGCCTTTTTCAGCATCTTTTATGGATTTCATTATCTCTTCCATGGAGCGGTCCTTTATATCATCAATCTTAACTTCAGGTTTCGCTTCCCTAAGTTTGTTGATAAGAAGCATTTTTGCCGGAGAAATTCCCTGTTCCATGGCATCATTGTGCTGCGAAGTCTGAAGCTTTTCCACCACCAGTTCGGTCTCGCTCTCCACTTTTTGAAGTTTCTGCTCTGCCGTGGTTTTTATTTCCTTTTGAATCCTCTCCACCGTCTGTTGGTTTTTCCCGGACAGGGCAAATACCACGGTGTTGGTCGGGCTGTTACTCAGGTAACCCTGCTCGTAGGCTGCTTGAAGTATAATTTCTACGCTTTCCCTTATGGTTTTGTTCTTGTAGCTTTGGAGGGACAGCAGTCTGTTGCCTTCCTCATTCAATCCCTTTGCATCTATAATCCTGTTGTATATGTTTGCCGTAAACTCAATGCTGGGGTTGATGTAAACATTTATATAGCTGTACGGTATGTTGTAGCTGTAAGCCCCTGCTCCTATTCCCATTACCAGAAGGAATGCAGCTGCGATTGAAAGCTTTTTCATGGCAGCAGCTCTGCAAAGCCAGGCTTTGCCGGGTATATCTATTTCACATCCCACTTCATAATGGGCTTTATTCCTTAATTTGATAAACTCACCCTTTTGACTCAGAGCTACTGCATGATTACCGACAATATCAACTATGACCGCTTTCATCTGCATCCCCCCCAATCTACATATTCTCTGATGTACCTGTAATCTCCTGTAACTATGGTTATCACAGTTATTATATATTTTCGCGCCCTCTCCAGAGTTTTTCGAGGCACACCTGTATTCCTCTCAATTTCAGCCATCGGAAGATATCTTTTGCTCTTGATTTCATCTATAAGATCCGGCCTTGACAGCAAAAACCTTATTGCTTTACCATATGCCTTTCTGGTTCGGTCGTGTTTGGGAGAAACCTTTACAAGTTCCATAAAGGTGATCCCCCAAAGGCCCAACTCTTCTTTAAGCTCCTGTATCTCCAGCCTCCTGTATTCATTAAGCATGTCGTCGGAATACTTTTGAATGGATTTGTTTATGCTAAGGTCTTTTTCTTCGCTTTCATCGCTTCCGTAATAATCGGTTAATGGAACAACCTTTCCGTGTTTTTTCTCTTTCCTGTAATAATCAATCACACGTCTTTTGATAACATTCCGGGCAAAGGAAAGAAAATTGCCCCTGAAGATATTGTACGACTTTACAGCCTCCACAAAGGCAATAAGCCCGATGCTGAGCTCATCATCTTCACCGTAATTTACATAGCGGCCTGCAACCCTTTCAACGCATGAAGCAATAAAAGGCTTGTATTCTTCAACAAGCTTGTTTATTTCTTCCTCGTTATCTTTAATTTTTTTTACTCTTTCGTTAATGGCAAAAAATTGCATGAAGTCCTCCCGGCTGCAGTACTTTACCAGAATTATAGCACTAATTGTATTTCAATGATGTTACAATTTATTCCAGTCTCCAGCGGGTTTGTTTATATTTTTTCGAAACACATCCCGAAAAAAATGGGGTATTTTATGCCTGAAGATAAAATTAATGGGTTGAATCAGCACAGGATGGCGGAAGCGATATACAGGAGTAACAGTCCCTTCACCAGGAAACCGGTCCAAAGTTTGCTCCAATGTTATTCCGTAGCATATCGTTTCCTGACAGCCAACACAACGCGCAAAATCAGTTTCTAAATAAAGCATTAATTTGCCGGCAAAGACGTGTATGATAAAAACAGGTAATAATACGGTTTTGCATCGAAAAATCACGTGACAAGGCTGCAAAGAATTTATCGAAATGGAGGAATGGGTATGGGTAAGGCAAGCGGGCTGATTAAATTTTTGAGCCAGGAGGAAATGGAAAAACTTCACCTCAGTGCGCTTCGTATACTTGAAGAAGTGGGAATGATGATCGATCATCCCGAAGCGCTTGACTACCTTGAAAAAAGCGGATGCATTGTTGACAGAAACACCAACCTGGTGAAATTCCCTCAAAAAGTTGTGGAAAATGCTGTGAATAAAATGCGTAAGGACTATACCCTTACAGACCGCAGCGGTATAGTGCCTCCCATGAGATATACGGAAATGTATCTTACCACTATACCAAAAGGCATAAGGCATGATTTCACGGTAAATGCAGGCGGATTTCCTTCATATGTACTGGACCTGGACGGAAAAAGACGCCCCGCTACAATGCAGGATGTAATAGATTCCATAAGGCTTGCGGATGCACTGGAGAATATTGATTTAATCGGGCTTCCCTGTTCCGCGCAGGAAATCCCTCCCCGTATGAGGCCTGTTGTGATGACGGCCGTGTTGATAAAAAACACTTCCAAGCCGGGAGGCATCGAAGCCTGGGATAAAACAGACATAAAATACATAACCGAAATGGCCCTGGTGCTGCGCGGAGGCATGAAAGAATTAAAAAAGAAGCCTTTCCTCATCGGTTACGGAGAAGTCAGAAGCCCCTTATGCATGGATTACAATATGTGCGATGTCTTCATTGAATATGTAAAAATGGGCTTGCCCCAGAGCTTTGATACCATGCCCGGTGCAGGTTCCACGGCACCTGCATCAACGGCAGGCACCCTGGCCCTGGGGCTGGCTGAAACCCTCTTCGGACTGGTGCTGGGATATGCTATCGATGAGAATGCATGGGTCAGCATTGACATGAATCCAAGCCTGACTGATATGAGAACCATGGTATTCCCATATGCGGGAGCTGACAGAATACCCATGATAGCAGCTGCCAACCAGATGTTGAGGGATTATTACGGGAGACCCGGAGGGTGCCATGCATGTAAAACCGATGCCTGCCACCCCGGGGTTCAGGCAGGTTTTGAGAAAGCCCTCACCACCATTTTCCCTGTATTGACCGGTGCAACCGGTGTCGGTACACTGGGTCAGCTTGAAGGCGGAGTTACTTTTTCCTTTGTGCAGCTGGTAATAGATAATGAAATAATAGGTTATATAAAACGGGCTCTCAGGGGATTTGAAGTAAACGATGACACCCTGGCACTGGACGTGATAAAGGAAGTGGGACCGGGAGGAAACTTCATTCAGCATGAGCACACCGCTATGAACTTCAGAAAGGAATTCTACCTGTCAGACCTTTTGGAAAGGATGCCCTGGTCCTTATGGGAAAGCCAGGATATTAAAGGACTTGAAGAAAAAGCCAGGGAAAAAGCCAGAAAAATCTTAAGGGAACACAATCCGAAACCTCTTTCGGAGGATAAGGTAAAGGAAATAGATGCCATTGTCAGAAGGGCGTACAGGGAAATAGGAAAATCTGAGCAGCACTTTTTGTATTTTTTTTAGAATTTTGCAAAACATTTGATTAGTTAAGTATAAAATGGGTAAATATCTATGGCTATATTGCAGCAAACTTTCGTCAAATGCGCTTTTTGCAATGCTTAGACATTTATTTAACAATCGTTGTATGTTGTATGGTTTTTTGGTATTATTGTTTACGTTTAAATTCGAATAATATTATTAAGTTTTTATGCTTAGCCAAAACATTTTTTTAACAATCTTTAGCATGGTGGGAGATAAGTCAAATGAAAAAAAGAGTTGTAATTATCGGAGCCGGCTATGCCGGAATTGAAGCTGCCCTCACCCTCAATAAGGCAAGACGGAAAAATGATCTTGAAATCACGCTCATAGACAAGAACAGCTACCATACCCTTCTTACGGAGCTCCATGAAGTAGCCGGGAACCGCGTTTCTGAGGAAGCGGTAATCATTCCTCTCAACCGGATATTTAAGTTTACCGGTGTCAATGTTGTATGTGACGAAATTACATCCTTTGATTTCGAAAACAATACCGTTTCATCGGAAACCCGCCAGTACAGTTATGACTATCTCATACTGGCCATGGGAAGCACTCCCAATTTCTTCGATGTTCCGGGATTAAAGGAACACACCTTCACCCTCTGGTCACTGGAAGATGCCATAAAAATCAGGGAACATATCAGGAAGTGCTTCATTATGGCTTCCCAGGAGAAGGATGAGGATAAACGCAGGCAGCTTCTGACATTTACAGTGGGCGGAGCAGGATATACAGGCGTGGAAATGATAGGTGAACTGGCCCACTGGAGCAAGGATCTTGCAAGGGAATATGGAATTGACCGAAAAGAAGTTCGCCTGATTATTGTCGATATGCTTCCGCGGATTTTAAGCACCCTTGATGAGAAAAATTCCCGCATTGCCCATAGATACATGGAGAAAAAGCTTGGAATTGAAATAATGCTCAACACACCTATAAAAGAAGTCACGGCAGAAGGTTTTTATGCCGGCGATGTCTTTGTCAAAACCAAAACTCTCATTTGGGCTGCCGGAGTCCGGGCTTCCAGAGATGTGGACAAAATGGACATAGAAAAGGCAGGCCGTACCAAGAGGCTAACTGTCGACCAGTATTGCAGGACACAATATGAAAATGTCTATGCCGTAGGCGACATCAGCGCACTTTTGGACAGCGACGGCCATCCTTATCCTGCCATGGTGGAAACGGCACTTCAGACCGCCCATGGTGCGGCTAAGAATATAATAAACTCAATTAACAACAGGCAACCGGAAAAGGTGGAAGTTAAACTGCATGGCACCATGGTCAGCGTGGGCAACTACTTTACCGTATCTGAAATCATGGGAAGGATACTCCCCGTATGGCTTTCCATGATTATGAAATATCTGGTCAATGCGCACTATCTCTGGGAAATCACAGGTTTCTGGGGAGTTGCAAGGTATTTTTATCATGAAGTGCTTGAACGACGTCAAAGGAAGCTGTTCCTTGAAAAGCATTGGTCAACCAGGATTCAGACCTGGTGGCTTACACCTTTAAGAGTCTTCCTGGGCATAATATGGCTCATTGAAGGCGTAAACAAGGTAAAGGAAGGATGGCTTATATCACCCAAACTGGCATCTTTCCTGGGCTATGCTACCGATACCGCTTCCTCGGCAACGTCTTCAGGAGCATTTGTCACAAGATTGGACGATGTATTTAAGCTGAATCTTGGTATAGTAAATTTCCTGATCGGAAACGAGAGCAGAATGGTGGAGGGTTCGGTTATTTCATCCCAGCTTTTCGCAAAGCTTGACATACTGCGCATAGGAAATTTCAACCTGGTTCCGTGGTTCCTTGAGAATATTGTACTTGCCAATGATGCAGTATCCATGTTCTTCCAGGTGTTGGTGGTAATATTGGAAATCGGCATAGGTCTCATGCTGATAGGTGGTGCTTTCACCTTCATAGGGTCGGTAATATCTGTAGGGCTTATGATGATGTTCCTTACCTCAACAGGGGTCTACGAAAAAACATGGTGGATGCTGCCGGCTTCCATTGCCACCATGGGAGGAGCCGGACGGGCATTTGGACTTGATTATTACATCGTTCCCTACCTCAACAATGTATGGGAATACTTCTGGAAAAACAGGAAGCTAAGGCTGTTTTTCAAAGGCAGCTTAACCAGACCCGAATAGTTTACCTCGGCAAGTTCAATCTGTATTTAGTAATCCTTAAACAAGGATTTACAGTATAAAATTCAATAGGAGGAGAATTAGTGATGAAAAAAATAATTGCTGTTACTCTATGCATTCTTCTGCTGGCAGGTTGCGGTGCTACGGCATCAGTTAAAACCGGTTTGGGGCACACCACCTCCATTAAAAAGTCAACCGATGCAACAGCTGACAAAGAAGGGATCGCTCAAGTAGATACAGTTATGGCTGCAGTAACTTTTGACTCAAACGGAAAGATTCTTAAAGTGACAATTGACTCGGCTCAGACGCGGGTCAACTTCGATGCGTCAGGTAAAATTACAAGCGATCTCGACGCGCCTCAAGAAACAAAGGTCGAGCTCGGCGCACGCTACGGCATGATTAAGAATTCATCCATCGGCAGAGAATGGTATGAGCAGATTGCCGAGCTGGAAAAGTGGATGATAGGCAAAACCGTTGACCAGGTTAAGGCCATGAAGGTTAAGGAGGTTGACGAAAACCACAAGAACGTGCCCGACGAGCCGGATCTGACATCCAAAGTAACAATTACGGTTGAGGATTACATTTTCGCAGTTGAAGAAGCTTTCAAGAACGCAAAATAAATCCTTATCAAAAAAGTAATCGACTTACATGATTAAACCCCCTGCTTTTTCGGGGGTTTTTTTAACTCCTTTAGATGCCGGGCAATCATTGCAATGAGGTGATTTTAATTGAAACCTGTTACAGGAAGCTTCCTGAAACCTGATTTAACAAGTTTGAAATCAGTCACAGCCATTATTATAGCCGTTCTTGTCGCGCTATCCGGCTGTACCTCCAAAAACAGCGGTTACAGAAAATACAGCTATGAATTTTTCGGTACCTTTGATACCATGGTCCAGGTTATGGGATACGCAAAGGACGAAAATCAGTTTGAAGAAATGGCCATGAAAGTACAGTCCAGATTTGAAGAGCTGAACAAGCTTTTCGATATATATAACGATTATGAGGATATTAACAACATAAAAACCATTAATGATAATGCCGGGATAAGACCTGTTGAGGTAAGGCAGGAAATAATAGATCTGATATTGTTTTCCATGGACTGGTATGAAAAAACCGGAGGCGTGGTCAACATCGCCTTAGGTCCCGTACTTTCCATATGGCATCAGTACCGCGAAGAAGGTAAAGCCAATCCCTCCTCCGCTCGCTTACCTGAACGTAAACTACTGTTAGATGCAGCAAAGAAGACGGATATCACAAAAATAGAAGTGGACACCTCAAAAAATACCGTATTTCTTAAGGAACCCGGAATGAGCCTCGATGTCGGAGCCGTGGCTAAAGGATTTGCAACCGAAATTGTTGCAGGGGAACTGGTTGAAGCAGGGTATACCTCCTTTATTATTAACAGCGGCGGCAATGTGCGGGTGGTTGGAGAGCCCAGGGACGGCGTTCGTAAAAAATGGGGCATCGGTTTGCAGGACCCCGATGCCAATCCAGATCCCTACAGAGATGAGTATTTTGATGTTGTTTATGTTACGGATGCATCGGTGGTTACCAGTGGCGACTACCAAAGATATTATGTTGTGGACGGTCAAAGGATACACCACCTGATAGACCCTGAAACATTAATGCCTGCCCGCTATTACAGGGCAGTGACGGTTTTGACAGAGGATTCAGCAATTGCCGACTTTCTTTCCACAGCGGCATTTATTCTTCCGTATGAAAAAAGCCGCCGGCTCATAGAAAGCCTGGACGGCGTCGAAGCGCTCTGGGTTATGCCTGATGGCAGCATAAAGGCTACAGACGGCATGGTCACCGTATCAAGAAATCTTGGCAACGCATCAGGCAAGTGAGGCTGAAGCTTTAGAAGGCCTTGCCTGATGTATGAAGAGTTTGCCTGATTTATGGATAATACAGGTACGGACAGCACAGGTGAAAACTGAATGGGGGGGTAGCATGAAAACGGTTTTTAAAAGGCTTATCAACATAAAAATGGATAAGGGATGGATGTGGCTTTTATATCTCGATATACTCCTTCCGTCTGTTCTGTTCTTCCTTGCCCTTGCGGCGGGCAGGTTGGGGAAAGGTGGTCCGTTTTCTGCCCTTTTTCATTCATACAATCTTTATATTATAAATCCCATCCCTAATTTCAACAGCTTTACAGGTATACCCGGACTGGGTATCCATATAGGAGCCGTGGCATATGCGCTGAAAAGGAAAGACCGTAAGGATATGGTGCTCTGCCTGGCTTTTCTTATACTGGCTTTTATATATAACTACTTTGAGATTAACTATATGCTTTCATATATGCTGGATTTCTGATATTTGCCGGGTTCTTGATACACGCCGGATTTTTGACTTAAGTTTTACTTACGGCTCCGGCTTTTAAACTGCTGCCCGTGTCGTATTTTTAACTTACGTAACTTGCGTCTCATGCCCGATTCTTTTAACTTATGGCTGGAGTTTAATTTCAAGCCTGTCAAACCATATTTTCTCCATAAACTGTTCGGCATCAAAGGAAGTCTTCCTGAACCTTGCCAGCTCGGATGTATTCTTTTTAAGCCACAGAGGCACCGAAACATCAAGTTTCTTGCATAAGCCGATCAAACATTCTTCCAGCGCATCCCTGAAACTTATGTCATCGTTGTTTTCAACGGTGGCTTCCATTATTATGTTGTTTTCCTTTATCAACCTGCCTGTAAGCTTCAAAACCGCTTCTTCCTTTCCCCTGTAAAATATCCGTTCCGTCCCCGCCAAATGCCGTCTCCCTTTATCCTGCTGCAATTGTCTGTACTCTTCATTCCGCAATAAGCTAAATTATCCTGTTTTAAGTTTTTATGTTAAAAACTCATGTTTTTACTTGATGGTTTATGTTTTAGTCTTTAGGCTTCAGACATCAAGTGCTGTTGGTGATTTTTCCTTCAGTACATACTGCTGCAGGCAAACAAGTGCTATAACCACGATTCCTGCCATATCGGTCATAAGATTTGGATCGATCATGCAAAGTCCTCCTGCTACGCACAAAATCCTCTGCCACCACATCAGTTTCCTTTTCATGAAGCCTTCCAGGCCTGCTGAAATGGCAAACATCCCGATCAAAGAGGTGATTGCTATCTGAACGACCTGTAAAGGAGAAGCATTGATCAGAAGCATGGAAGGATTCAGCACAAACATGTACGGAATGATAAACGCGGCGATTGCCAGCCTGGTAGCAATAACTCCCGCTCTGAGAGGATTGCCTCCCGATATGGCGGAACCTGCATAGGCAGCCAGCGCCACCGGCGGTGTTATATCCGCCACTATGCCAAAGTAGAAGACAAACATGTGAGCGGCAAGTACAGGAGTTTCAGGTATAAGCTTTAATATGATAGGCGCTGTAATGGTGGCCATAATAACGTAATTTGCAGTTGTAGGCACACCCATTCCCAATATGATGCATGCTATCATGGTCAAAAACAATGCAATGATATCTATACCCCCGGACAGCATAAGAAGGCCGTCAGCAAGCTTAAGTCCGATTCCGGTCAGTGAAACTATGCCTACTATTATCCCTGCTATGGCGCATGCAGCCGCAACACCAATGGTGTTTTTGGCCCCGGTTTCCATGGCTTCAACAAATGCTTTTGGTGTCAAACGGGTATCCTTACGGAACATGCTGACTATGATGGCAGCCAATATGGCAAGGCAGGCAGCACGGGAAGTGGTATAACCAATGGACATGGTCACTACGAGAACAATTATGGGTATGAACAGGTAGCCCTTGGTAAACAACAGCTTAAAGAAGCTGGGCAGTGTTTCCCTGGGAAGCCCCTTTAACCCCAGTTTCTTTGCTTCAAAATGCACCATCATAAAAATCCCTGAGAAATACAGCACTGCAGGCAATATAGCTGCGACTGCAATGAGGGAATATGGAGTTTCAGTCATTTCAGCCATGAGAAATGCCGCAGCACCCATAATGGGAGGCATTATCTGTCCCCCTGTGGAAGCCGCTGCCTCCACGGCTGCCGCGAAGTCCTTATCATATCCTGTTTTTTTCATGATGGGAATGGTGACGCTTCCTGAACCGACGGTATTGGCAACCGAGCTGCCTGAATACATCCCTTCAAGAGCACTGGAAATAACGGCAACCTTGGCAGGTCCTCCGCTGGCAAAACCGGCAACCGAGTTGGCTATATCTATAAAAAATGTGCCAATGTTGGTTTTTTCCAGGAAAGCCCCTAAAATGATAAACAATACGATAAAAGTGGAGCACACTCCTATAGGAGTTCCGATTACGCCGTCAAGGGTGTAAAACAATGTGTAAACAATCCTGTTCAGGGAATATCCTGCGGCAAAGGCATAAATGACAAAAGCCGAAGCCACAACCAGTATGGGAATACCCACAACTCTTCTGCATACCTCTGCAATAATCAATATCCCAATGGCGCCCACAATGATATCAAACCTGGATACACGGGTAGCCTTCTGGGCCAGGCTGGAAAAATTCAAGGTATAGTAGAAGAAACAAGCGGTACCTGCAACTCCGAGAACAATGTCATACCAGGGTACATAGTTTATATTCTTTGCAGATTTTTTTCTCGCAGGATAGAGCATGAAGGCCATAAAGATGATCAAGCCTACAAAGGATGTCCTGCGTATCTGTTCCGGCCAGGCGCTTATAAGGTTCATGTAAAATACGTATACTGAAAATCCTGCCAGCATATAGCGCACTATTTCTCTTGGTACTCCTTTATAATGCCTTGTATTGGATTCACGATCAAATTCAGCCATTACTTCATCAATATTTACCTGTTCAATATCACCCACCGGGGTTTTAATTGTGGGTTCAGACATCAGCAAACCTCCTTTGGTGACTAATTTATGATATTTGCTCAGGATTGAAAATCAAAAACCAGGTGACAAGCAATGTTATAACGACTTATTTTATGATACCTGTTCAAGGCTAAAAAATCAAAACTCGAATAACATACGACATTCTTGAAATATTTTTAAGATATTTTAAGATATTTCTAATATATTTAAAAAAGTGCAAATCATGTCCTGAATTAGAAAACTTAATTATACCTCTTTGATTTCATAAATTTATTTATATCTCTATGATTTCATAGATTTAAATTATGGCTCTATGACTTCAGCATAGTCCATAAAATATCACAAAAAGCTTCGGCCTGCAAGTAAATTTCACGGTGGCATTCCGGCCGCACAGCTCACGCAGGCTGACTTTTTCACCGCCAATTTCAAGAACATGGTCAGAAACGGTACCTACGATATAGGACAGGTTTTGCATCTCCCGTTCAAACCCGCTGATGATCATGGAACCGTCTTCACCGTATTCAAGGGTCTGTCCTTCTTCTATCTGTGTCTGTACCCCGGCGCCGAATGAATAATAGATGGTTTTTATTACAAAAATACCATAGCCCCGGATCTCGTATATGTCTGTTACCGGAGTGTTATTGACCGAATGAATAAATGTTATGGAAAAACCATCTCCGTCTTTCACAGGATAAGCAGCTATAATCTTTCCTGTATCGCCGTTCCGCAATATGAGGTAAGGATCAAAAAGGATATTATAAACAAAAACGGAGGTAGCGATTATGACCACAATCGCGGCCCCCGTTATGAATCGCTTCATTGCAACTTCAGAGAAGACCAAGCTCTTTATAATATTTCATCGCCCCTGGATGCAAGGGAATAGAAATACTGGATACCGAATAAGCAGGATCAAGTTCAGCTCCTTTCGGATGGGCTTTTTTAATCTCTTCGGCATTTTCAAAAAGGGCCTTGGTCATTTTGTACACCAGATCTTCGCTAAGATCATCCGAAACAATGAAGGTAGCAACAACTGCCACGGTCTGCACGTCCTTGTCCAGACCCTTATAAGTTCCGGCAGGAACATTATACTTGGTATAGAAAGGATAGTTCTGGCTAAGCTTTTCGGCATGCTCGTCGTCTATTTCCAGCAGCTTAATGTTATTTGTAGTGGCAAGCTCTACGATGGCTGTTGTAGGAGCACCTGCAACGCAGAAAAACGCATCTATCTTGTCGTCCTTAAGTGCTGTGGCACTGTCATTAAAGCTCAGGTTGTTAACCACGATATCGTCAAAAGTCATGCCGTATGCTTCAAGTATCTGGCGTGCATTGAATTCGCAGCCCGAACCGATATCTCCTACCGAAACACGCTTTCCTCTCAAATCTTCGATAGAGTTGATATCGCTTTTACTTACAATCTGTACCACTTCAGCATAGCAGCCGGCCATAGCGGAAAAACCTGTGACCACTTCACCGTTAAAAAGGTCTATTCCTTTATGGGCGTAATACATAACATCGTTCTGAACTATGGCTATATCTGCTTCTTTATCGGCAACAAGATAAATATTCGCTTTGGAAGCCCCTGTAGACTGAACATCAAAGTTTAAATTATTGATTTTCTGGGAAAGTACCTGAGAAACAGCGCCGCCGAAAGCGTAATATGTACCTGTTGTACCTCCTGTCGCCATCTTCAGAGTTGTTTTCCCGCCGCATCCTGAAAACATCATGGCAATAGCCACCAGAATGGTAAGACAGATGATTAATCTTTTCCTTTTCAAAAATCTAACCCCCCCACGTTATTTAAATTTTCATAAGGCAGTTCAATTTAATACTTCAATACGTCATAAGTTTATACTAACAAAACCTATTTTTCAATACTTAAATAATTACAGCCGCATTTCTGCCGCCGGCTTCGGCATTCTTTATTGCATTCTTTATGGCATTCTTTCCTTTTATTATATTCTTTTATTGTCGGCGGGAAAAACTGCACATAAAAAGGATATCATCTTCTGCATAAAATGGGCAGAGTTTTACATGAAATAAAAGGGCAGCATTTTCACACAATAAAAAGGGCAGTTTTTTCGATTAAAACTGCCCCGTAAGTGCATGATGCCCTTTCCGATGCATAAGCCATGCGTTAACAGAACGCGTTGTAATATAGAATGGCGGGAATGATATGCAGGAATAACAGTCGCTTCACCAAGAGACTGGCTAAGGAACGGGGACACTTCTCTTGCTGCGGAGAAGTGCTTCGTAGTTTGAGAAGTGTCCCCATACCGCTGCAATGCTATCCGGCATATCCTGATATTACCGTGTGTAGGTTCCGTTTACTGGTCATTTCCTCCTGCAACATTGTCCAGCAATATCTTGTTTATGCCATTTATATAGGCCACTGCACTTGCTTTGATTATATCCGTGTCTATTGCCCTGGCGGAGTAGATTTTGCCCTCGTGCTCTATCCTTATGCTGGCTCTTCCGAGGGCTTCCTTGCCCTGGGAAATGCTGTTGACCTTATACTCCAACAGCTTTATATCCAATCCCACAACATTTTTTATGGCACTGTAGATGGCATCAACGGGACCATCACCGTTGGCGCTTTGTACATATGTTTCTTCGCCCTTTTTAATCTTAACCGAAGCCGTAGGGAAAATATCATTGCTTATTACCTGGAAGCTGACAATTTCATACGGAGTAAATCCTCCGTTTCCCTTAAGCGATCCGTTAACCAGTCCGCACTCTTTGAGAAGCTGGTATACATGGTGATGGTATACTTCTTTCTGCCTGTCGGCAAGCTCCAGGAATCTTTCATGAAGCCTTGCAAAGGCTTCTTCGTCGGTTATGGTACAGCCAAGTTCCTGTACCACATTTCTTAGAGCATGCTTGCCGGATCTTGCCGTGAGCACAAGCTCCATTTCTTCCACTCCTACATCCTGGGGGCGGATGATTTCATATACATCCCTGGACTTCAAAAGGCCGTCCTGGTGTATTCCCGAGGAATGGGCAAAAGCATTGTCTCCCACGATAGCCTTGTTGACCTGTACGTCAAGACCCATGAGGTTGCTTACCAGCCTGGAAGTTTTCTTAAGCTCGCGGGTTACAATA
This sequence comes from Bacillota bacterium, assembly GCA_023622945.1. GTDB lineage: Bacteria > Bacillota > Clostridia > Acetivibrionales > JAMNYG01 > JAMNYG01. The sequence goes on from JAMNYG010000145.1 coordinate 21,360, forward strand.
TTTGTGTATGCGTCAAAATAATCGGCTCTGGATTTTATTGCCATTACTATTTCTTCCAATGCAGCATTGCCGGCCCGTTCACCTATTCCGTTTATAGTGCATTCAACCTTGTCAGCCCCGTTTTTCACGGCTGCCAGCGTGTTGGAAGTTGCAAGGCCAAGGTCATTGTGGCAATGGACGCTCAAAATTACATCTGGATTAAGGTTCCTGAGCCTGTAATTTATCCTGCTTATAAGGTTGCCAAACTCTTCAGGAATTGCATATCCTACCGTATCCGGTATGTTTATTATGGTGGCACCGGCTTTTACAACCGCCTCAATGGTCCGCCACAGGTATTCAAAATCGGCTCTTGATGCATCTTCAGTAGAATATTGTACATCGGGCAACAGGGTCTTTGCATATTTGACCGCTTCAACACCCATTTCTAGTATCTCTTCCTTGGACTTGTTGAACTTCTTTTCAACATGGACGTTTGAAGCACCCAATACAATGTGAATTAAAGGCCTTTCAGCGTGTTTTATGCTGTTGTATACCGCATCTATGTCGCTTTTAACCGCTCTTGCAAGAGAGGTGATGACGGGAGGGTTGTCTCCTCTTCCAACTTCTTTTGCAATGGCTTCTACAGCCTTAAAATCTCCCAATGAAGATGCGGAAAAACCCGCTTCAATATAATCAACCTTAAGAGCCTTAAGCTGTCTGGCCACTTCCAGCTTTTCCTTCAGTCCAAGCTTGGCTCCGGGTACCTGTTCTCCGTCACGAAGTGTAGTGTCAAATATCTTAATCTGTCTGGCCATTTTCCATCATCCTCCAGTACGAAATCTTATATTCATAAATATCTAATGTCCCCTATGACTTATCTGTTTAACTACCAGTTAGGGAAAATGACATGCTGCGGAATAACATTTGAGCTAACTTCAGAAACCGGTCCAGGGTGCGGGGACACTTCTTTGCCAGAAATGTCCCCAACAGAGTTATATCTTTCAGCTTTATTTCTTCAGCCAGCTCATCATTTTTCTCAGCTCGGCTCCTACTTTTTCAATGGGATGTTCTGCTTCCAGCCTTCTGGTTGCCAGGAACCGGGCTCTTCCTCCAGCCTTGTTTTCTGCTATCCATTTGGATGCAAAAGCTCCCGTCTGTATCTCTTCCAGGACTTTCTTCATTTCCTTTCTGGTCTCTTCGGTTATGATTCTCTTTCCTGTGACATAATCACCGTATTCAGCGGTATCGCTTATCGAATATCTCATAAGGGAAAAGCCACCCTGGTTGATCAGGTCGATTATCAGCTTCATTTCATGAACGCACTCAAAATACGCAATTTCAGGCTGATATCCTGCGTTAACAAGGGTTTCGAACCCTGCTTTCATGAGCTCCGTAACTCCACCGCACAATACTGCCTGCTCGCCAAACAGGTCTGTCTCAGTTTCCTCCTTGAAGGTAGTCTCGATTATGCCGGCTCTTCCGGCTCCTATGGCCGATGCATAAGCCAGGGCATATTCCTTTGCTTTTCCGGAAGCGTCCTGATGGACGGCTATCAATGAAGGTACACCTTTGCCCTCTTTGTACTGGCTTCTTACCGTATGTCCCGGACCCTTGGGAGCCACCATTATGACATCCACATCTTTGGGAGGAATAATCTGATTGTAGTGAATATTGAAACCATGAGCGAACATAAGGACATTCCCAGACCTGAGACCTGGTTCAATGCTTTCCTTGTAAACATCAGCCATGACCTGGTCAGGCACAAGGATCATGATGATGTCAGCCACTTCTGCTGCCTTTTCGGTATCAAGTACCTGCAACCCGTCATCAATAACCTGCTGCCTGCGTGCTGACCCGGGGTGGAGTCCTACTACAACATTAAAACCGCTGTCATGAAGATTCAGTGCATGAGCGTGTCCCTGGCTTCCATAGCCTATAACCGCTATTGTTTTGTCCTTAAGCAACTCCAGGTTGCAATCACTGTCATAATATACTTTTGCCATTTTAATCACTCCTCACCGTTATTGTTTTTTATAACTTTATTGCCTCTTTCCAGAGCAATGATGCCTGTTCTTACAATTTCCTTTATGCCAAACTGCCTGAGCATGTCTTCAAGGGCGGATACCTTTTCAGAGTCTCCCGAAATCTCTATGGTAAGAGTGTTTTTGGATACGTCTATGATTTTCGCCCTGAATATTTCAACAAGCTGTACTATTTCCGACCTTGTGGATGCAGTGGCGGTGACTTTAATCAGAGCAAGCTCACGTCTTACCGATTCCGCATCATCAAGCTCCTTGACCTTTATGACATCAATCAGCTTGTTCAGTTGCTTGCTTACCTGTTCCACCGTGTGATCATCACCGTCTACTACAATTGTCATCCTTGATATTTCAGGGTTTTCGGTAATACCGACAGCCAGGCTTTCTATATTAAAGCCCCGCCTGCTGAACAATCCTGAAACCCTTGAAAGAACGCCCGGATGGTTTTCCACCAAAACCGACAGAGTGTGCTTTGCCATCAATATCCCCCTTTCTTTTGATTTCATGATTTCAACTTAAGCCCTTTCCTGAAAACATGTATTTTACAAAGACATTATTTTCCGGTAAATCACAGGGCAGGCTCTTCATAACGTAGGTTCTTCAGGGTCAACTATGCACTCAAGAATGTATGGGCTGTCATCTGCCAGCATCCTTTCCAGGGCCTCTCTTACCTCGGAGTTGCAGGTTATGCGTTCCCCCCTGAACCCGTAAGCTTCAGCCAGCCTGACAAAATCAGGATTATTCTCCATGGACACCTGGTAATATCTTCTCCGGTATTTGTTTTTCTGGAGTTCCCTTACCATTCCAAGCCCGGAGTTGTTAAGTATCACTATTTTGATTCCCAGGTTGTTCTGCCTCATGGTACCAAGTTCCTGCATGGACATCTGGAAGCTACCGTCTCCGCTGATGGTTATTACCGTTGAATGGGGACTTGCTATCTTTGCACCGACGGCAGCCGGAAGACCGTATCCCATGGTACCCATGCCTCCTGAAGTAAAGAACTTCCTGGGATGCTTTACTTTATAGTAGTTGGCTGCCCATATCTGGTTCTGGCCTACTTCTGTTGTTACAATGGCATCATCTCCTGCCATTTCCGAAAGAGTGGATATAAGGTACTGGGGTTTTACCGTTTCGCTGTCGGTATAATCGGCATGCTTTAAGGGGTGTTCTCTTTTTACTCTTTCAAGAGTTTCTATCCATCGGTCAACATCGCCTCTTGTCACCAGATCCAGCAGTTCTCTCAAAATCAGGCCTACATCCCCGACAACGGGTATACTGACCTCAACGTTCTTGCCTATTTCAGCCGGATCAATGTCGATGTGGATGATATCCGCCTTTTCAGCAATTTTGCTGGCAGTCCCCATGGCCCTGTCCCCTACCCTGGCACCCATGATCACCACCAGGTCTGCATGATGAATGGCGTAGTTTGCGGCAAAAACTCCATGGGAACCCAGCATTCCCAGATTCAGAGGATGTGAGGACGGAATACAACCTATTCCCATGAGGGTAGTGGTAACAGGAATGCTGCACTTTTCCGCCAGCATTACCAAATCTTCCGATGCATTGGCGTTTATTATCCCTCCCCCGGCGCAAATAACCGGAGCTTTTGCCTTTCTCAATGCCTCCGCAATTTTTCTGATCTGTATGGGGTGTCCTTTATAATTGGGCTTATAGCCCTGAATATCAACGGTATCAGGATAGTTGAACTTTATTTTTCTGGTCTGTACGTCTATCGGCACGTCTATCAGGACAGGTCCCGGCCTTCCTGTGGAAGCTATATGGAAAGCCTCCCTGACTATCCTGGGAAGCTCCTCAGCCTGCTTCACCAGGTAATTATGTTTGCAGAAAGGTGCCGTTGCCCCGGTTATATCGGCCTCCTGAAAAACATCCTTTCCTATCTGTTCGGTGGAAACCTGACCCGTTATTACTACGACGGGTATTGAATCCATATATGCCGTAGCTATACCGGTTATCGTATTGGTTGCTCCCGGTCCGGATGTAGCAACGCAAACTCCCGTAGTTCCCGTCACACGAGCATACCCGTTTGCTGCATGAACAGCCCCCTGTTCATGCCTTGTAAGCACATGCTTTATATTTGAATCCATAAGAGCATCATAAAACGGGCAGATGGCAGCTCCCGGATACCCGAATATGACTTTCACGTTTTCCATTTCCAATGCTTTTACAATAGCCTGCGCCCCTGTCAGCTCCATTCTTATCACCCTTATTTATCCATGTTGTATGCTTCATATACAAAGCATAATTTTGCTTCCAGGTATAAATAAAAATCCCTTCGTCCCTGCAAAACAGATTTTTGCAGGGACGAAGGGATAAGGTCCGTTCGCGGTACCACCCTGATTCGATACACCATCGCTGGTGCATCCTCGATAAGTACGGGAACAATGCCCTATCAAGCCTTCGGCAGGATTGGCCTCAAGGTGTAAGCACATGTTCCGATACTCTGACTCTAACGTGGTCACCGTTATTACCTACTGAAACTTTCGGCAATAAAGCTCAGGAAGGAGCTATACATGCATCTTCAGCACCGGTTCACACCAACCACCGGCTCTCTTGAGCATTCCAATGCATCTTTTCTTCCATCATCGCTTGTCGCATGTCAAGTATGATTGTAATAATCATATTAAGGTATAATTGGTTAATATTCTATCAGCGGTTGGTGTGTGTGTCAACATGTTTTTTTCTTTCTGAAAAAATTTTTCTTAATGTTTTTTGCTGCCGTCAAAATCTAAAAATGAATTTTTGTCTTTGCAAAGGTTTTCTTAAATAAGTGGAATTATTTAATGAATAATCAAAGAAATACCTTGTTATTTGACTTTCCTTCAAATTTTCCTATGCTGTATCCATAACAGAATGCCTGATACATGCTTGACATTATCAGTGCACCCAGATACTCCCTTTCATTCTTGTCAAGTCCTCTGTCCATTGTCTTTATGAAATTTCTGGTTTTGTCCCTTGCAATAAGCCTTATTGCCTCTCTGGTACCCACCAGGTCCTTTTCCAGCTTCTCTCTCCCTTGTTTTATATATTCTTTTATAGTGACTTCAAAACTGTTAAGATCATTTCTTTCTTCTGCGCCACCCATGACACAATCCTCCAAATGTTTTGTTTTAACTAAGTATTGCCAATTATTGTGCCATATTATTCAAAATCATCTACCTGGTGACCAGACCATCCCTGTTTTTTTCAGCGAGTGTAATTTGGACCACTTCCGGCTTTCCTTCTGATAAATGCGTTATTTCTATTGTATCTCCGGGCTTCTTGGTATAAATATATGTCCTGAGCTGCATCATGGTATTGACGGGAATTCTATCCACATGAGTTATTATGCAGCCCAGACGTATGCCGCTTTTGTAAGCAGGTCCTTTTTCATCCACATTTACCACATAAATACCGTTTTCTATTTTCAGGTTGCCGTCAATGTATGGTATCACCTCTTTGTCGTAGGCAAATATCCCCATGTAAGGTTCTTTAAATTCTCCTTCCTTAACAAACCTTTCAACGATGGGAACAACTATGTTAACAGGTATTGCAAAACCAATGGCTTCCGCACCTGTTACCTTGACGGTATTGATGCCTATTACTTCTCCCCTTGAATTCAGCAGGGGGCCTCCGCTGTTTCCCGGGTTTATGCTGGCATCGGTCTGTATAAGGTCCTCCATATAGTTGGAACCTTCCTCAGTATCGATTTTTATTGTCCTGTTCAATGCACTGATGATTCCCTGGGTAACGCTTCTCTGGAACTGCAGTCCCAGGGGATTTCCTATTGCTATGGCGGTTTCACCTACCTCAAGCAAATCGGAATTGCCTAAAGGAACGGTAGGAAGATCGGTCAGATCTATTTTTACAATGGCAAGGTCCAGCACCGGATCTGACCATTTTGTCACACCGTCAACGTTGCGTCCGTCAGAAAGTGAAACAACAATCCTTTTGTTTTTTCCTCCGGCCACGTGGTGATTTGTGATTATATAACCATCAGGACTGACTATTACGCCTGAGCCCACTCCCCATTTTTCCGCAGCATTGCTGTCAAAAAACGAGTCCCGCTCTACCCTGAGGACAGAAATACCTACCACCGCAGGTGATGCAGCTTTGGCAACCGCCGTTGCAACAGGGACAGGTTTTCCTTCGGTCTCCTGGGCTATCTGTTGGGGCAGAGGTATGTCATTCCTGCCTTGTGCCGGAGGATTCAGATAATCCCGAACGTCTTCAATATTCGTTTGTTTTCTTGTATCGAAAAAGAACAACAAAGCGGCTGTAAGAAGAGATGTAAGCAGTATTGTAAGAAAGGTCTTTCCAATTCCTCTGTAGCTCTCCCGATTGATCATCATATCATCCTTTTCTTTTTTATTTATTATTGCAAATAAAAAAGAAAAGAATGCAAACGGAGGCTGCTTTTGAGGCTACTTACTGTCGTCAAATATGGGTTTTATAATTTTCTTGACGCTTTTTTCAAACTTAGGTCTGGGAAGCATGACCTGGTGCTGGCAGCCAAGGCATTTTATTCTGAAATCCGCTCCCGTCCTTGTAATCTCCCATTGCTTGCTTCCGCACGGATGCTCCTTTTTCAGTTCAACAATATCACCGATTTTAAACTTGTCAGGCAAACCCATCATCTCCTTTGCTGCTGAATATTTAGAGTCCTTCAACATCCTTGTTTGCAGGAATCAACAAACATCCTGAAAAGTTCCAGATAAATGCCGTCATTTTTCCACATGTGCTCGGGATGCCACTGAACCCCTACCACAAATCTGTCAGTCTCATGTTCTATCGATTCTATAATGCCGTCCGGCGCCCTGGAGGAAACCTTGAATCCAGGGGCTACGTCTTTTACGGCCTGATGATGGAATGAATTTACTGCTGCCTTTTCGCTTCCAAAGGCAGACCAAACCTTTGAGCCTTTTTCTATTATGATTTCATGGGTAGGATACCACCTGGGGGCGCTTTGGGAGTGTTTTATCATGTCCTTTCTGTTGGACTGGGCATAAATATCCTGATAAAGAGTTCCCCCAAATGTTACGTTTATGACCTGTATGCCCCTGCATATGCCCAGAATAGGTTTTCCGCCTTCAAATGCCGTTCTTATGGCATATATCTCCATTTCATCCCTTAACGGCGATATCTCCCCGTTAAACTGATAATTCTGTTCGCCGTAAAGCCTTGCGTCAAGATCGGGTCCTCCGGTTACCATTAATCCGTCACACTTTTTTATTATAATATCAATCACATGGTGGTCCACGGTCAGAGGCATCAGTATAGGTACCCCGCCTGCTTCCATTATCCCGTCGCAATATCCCGTGTTGATGCAGGAAATTCCCTTTTCGCTGTCATACGCAGGTGTTACGGCTATAACCGGGCGATATCTTCCCACAGTCTACACCCCTTACTATAGGATAAATAAAATTATATGACATAATATAATCCTTTACAATCCCTTTGAGTACACCTTATGTACAGACTTGGCATGTTATAACTTTTTTTAGGAGTATCCTGCCTTTACTGCATTATACTGTTTGAATTCAGCCGGACCCTGCGCGGCCTGATTGCCTTTACTGTTTTTATGGCTTAGTTTCTTTCACTGCTTTATATGACTTAAATCCGGTCCTTTCAGTGAATAACTCTATGAAAACAAGTGAATTGATTTGCCGGAACATAAGAAAGAAGCTCCGCCTTGGCTTATATGCCATTACAGAGCTTCTTTCCCAAATTCATCCCTCATTCTTCTTTTTCAAACATGTCCTTTCCTGCCCCGCACAGAGGGCATACCCAATCATCGGGCAAATCTTCAAAAGGCGTTCCCGGAGCTACACCGTTATCGGGATCTCCTTCCGCAGGATCATAAACATAGCCGCATGCCGTACATACATACTTGTCCATACCAATGCATCTCCTTCAAATAATTTGTTATTATTCTTACCCCAAAAGCTGAACTTTTAACAAAATTCACGCTTTCGGTCATATCCTCCTGTTCAGTACTTAAGGATTATTGATATCCCCTGTACTTAAGAATTATTGATACCCCGCAGGCTATAAGGATTACCGGCACGAATACCTGTCCTATGTTAATTCTGAAAAGGGGCCTTAATGATACCGACATAAAAAAGATTGCGGATGTTGCAGAAAGTATGGTTACAGGTATAAGAAGCCCCCTGTCCCTGGTGCCGAAAAGATAGAGCTCAAACAGCCCTATTGCCACTGCCAGTATCAGGCCGGGCCATAAAAGATGCATAATTCTGAAACTTCTTGCAAGCTGGAAGATGATACCCGTGGTCAGCAGAATCCCTGCAGGCACCAATATCCCTGCATCCCTGTTTCTGCCGGAAAAGAATGCCGAATGCATGGCAATACCGGGGAGAATCAGAAACAGCGAAGGCCAATATCTTGAAATTATATAACCGATATCAAATATATCGAAATGTATCCTCATAACACCCAGGTTGTTCATCAGAAACAACAGGCCGGTCACTATGAAAATCAGTCCCAGGAACATATTTCCTCTTCTGTTCATGAAACCCCTCCCAGCATGTATAATTCTCAAAATCATGAATCATAAGCTACATTAACAATGGTCTGTCATTAACTTCATCAGCAGACATCTGTCATCATCTTAATTAACAGCATTGAAAACTAATTGCTTTATGTCTGAAGAAGGAGATAAAAAAAAGAAGGGGTTAGAATAAGCGCATTAATTATCCATTCAGAAGCGCAAGAAGTTCGGCATCGGAATTTATATTTTTAAGCACATATTTTATTCCGTCCGAGATCAGATCGGCCATTTTCATCACGGTGCTTAACCGCGTGTTCTGGAGGACCAGGAATTCCATAAAGCCTCCGAAATTTACAATTCCTGTTATATGCATGTTTCCCACAGGTTCAAGGTCTTTGTTTACACCTGAACCCGGTTTGATGGCTCCTTCACCTATTGTTATAAAACCCACATGTTCCATTTTTCCAAGGCATGCATCGATGGCGATAATGAAAGGGTTTGTGTATTTTGAATAGATATTGTACATTACTTCCTTAAGGTTCTTTGCGTGAACCGGATAATCAAGGTTTCCGTAAACAAAAATGTTTTTATAATTTATGTCCTTTATCTTGTACCCAATTAAAGGACCCAGGCTGTCACCGGTTGACCTGTCGGTCCCGATGCATAAAAACACTATGCTCTTGTGACCGTTTCTTATGCCCTTGCAAATATGCCTGTGCAGGGCACCGGTAAAACATTTAAAAGCCAGTTCGCTTTCTATGTTAATGTATAGCTGCTCAGCTGAAGTTCTCAAAAGCATGGCAGTCTCCTGGAAGATGTTCTACTATAATATTATTTCCTTAGTATTGACTTTTATTACAGCATTGGTAATATTACCTATCCCAATAATCTTGATAAATTTGATAGGGTTTGTTAATATAAAAATACTTCGTCGGAAGGTATTGGGATACTTATCCTGAAGAAATGCTGCCGAACGTTCCCAATAAAAAAGGGGGTATGCAGAACATGGATTCCTTAAAGCAGAACATGCGCTTTGTGGAAGAAATAATTAACGGTATGAGCGATTGGGTCAGGGTAATCGACAGAGACGACAACATGATTTTTGTAAATAAGGCCATGGCAGAAGCCCTGGACTCTGATCCAATCGGAAAGAAATGTTATCAAGTATTAGGCAGGAGCGCCCCCTGTGAAAACTGTATATCGCGTAAAGCCGTATTTGAGGGTATTTCCCAGGAAAAAGAAGAATATATAGGAAACAGGGTATTTTCTGTGATGAGCTCACCCGTAAGGGACGAAAATGGTAATATTATCGCAGTTGTGGAAGTTCTCAGGGATATAACCCATATGAAGGAGCTGCAGCAAAAAATCATTGAACAAAACAAAAAATTGAGCGCAGAACTCAGGATTGCCAAGAATCTTCAATGCAACCTCCTCCCAAAAAAGTTGCCGGAGGATAAAATAAGGTTCTCCTTTATTTATAAACCCTGCGAAGACCTGGGAGGAGATTTTCTGGATATCTATATGATAGATGATTCCCATACTGCAGTATACATTGCGGATGTGTCCGGACATGGAGTGCCGGCATCCATGCTGACGGTTTTTCTGAGATCCTCCATAAATAAAAAACTTTTGTCGCCTGCCCAGGTCCTCAGTGAACTGTACAGGGACTTTAACAACAGCGGTTTGGACCCATTCCTTTATATAACCGTATTTCTGGCCATAATCGACCACCATACCAACACCATGACCTATTCCAATGCCGGTCTGAATGTTTCCCCCATAGTCTTCGGGAAAGACAGGTTTGAACTGCTGTGGGTTCCGGGCATACCAATAAGTACCTGGGTAGATGAACCGGATTATAAAGAAAAAACCTTACAACTTAACAAAAATGACAGAATTTTCTTTTACACCGACGGAATTATAGAGCTGAAAAATTCACGGGATGAACAGTTCGGCGAAAAGCGCCTCCTGGAAGTACTTCTTCAGGAGGAACCTGATCTTGACATTTTGCTGGACAGGATTTTGAGCCATGCATCTGAGTTTGCAGGAACCAGGGACTATTCAGATATTTGTGATGATATCACCATAGCGCTTGTGGAAATAAGGTAAAAGCAGTAAGAACCGGTTGCAAATTCCGGGGTTTTGACAGCATTAAAGCAACGAGTGTTCGTAACATAGAACCTCAGAGTGCTGGTGGCATAAAAACACAGAGTACTCATAACGTTAAAGCGCAGATTGCCCATAACATTAAAAAAGCTCATCCTGTTGTCAGGGATGAGCTTCTTATTATGGATGAGCTTCTTATTATGCTAAGGATAAGCTTTACAGGCAAAGCTATTTTTATAAAAGAAGTTCTTCTTTTTCAATTCTAAAGGACATTGGCAACTGCATCTTCACATCTGATCCAGCTTATGGCATTGGTAGGGCAGACCTTTATGCATTCTCCGCAATTTTCGCATTTATACGGATCTATTCTGGCCAGGTTATTTTCAAGAGTAATGGCTGATTTGGGACAAACCTTCACGCACCTTCCGCAGCCAATACAGCCCACATCGCAGTTTTTCCTGGTAATATTGCCCCTGTCCAGGCTGGAACAGGTGACAGAGTACTGGCTGCTTTTGGGCACAAGCTTTATTATTTTCTTGGGACAAGCCGCCACGCACTTGCCGCATGCCGTACACCTGGACTCGGCAACCCATGCAAGGCCGTTTACTATTACAATTGCATCGAAGGCACATGCTCTCACGCAGTTTCCCATTCCAACGCATCCGTACGTGCAGGCGTTGGGACCTCCGTACAGACCGGCAGCCGCTGCACAGTCTTCTATACCATTATACTCAAACTTGGTCCTGGAAACGGTTCTGCTTCCCCGGCACATCACCCGGGCGGTCTGAGGACTAACCTCTTCTGCTTCCACCCCAAGTATCTCTGCTATCTTGTCTGCCACTTCCTGTCCTCCAACAGGGCAACCGTTTACCTTGCAATTGCCTGCAGCGACACTTTCTGCGAATTCATCGCATCCTGCCTGGCCGCATGCTCCGCAATTGGCTCCAGGGAGAACTTCTCTTATGCGTGCTACGGTTTCGTCAACCTTTACTTCAAACTTTTTTGAGGCATAAGCCAGCCCAACTCCAAATATTATCCCCAAACCTCCTACCACGGCAGCAGGCATTATTATTTCCTGTATCACTTATGATCAACCTCCATGTATTCGTGTATTGCTACTGAAACAGTCCCTGGAAGCCAAAGAAGGAAACCGATACAAGCGCTGCAGCAATCAGTGTAATCGGAAGACCCTTCAAAGATTCCGGTATATCGCACAGTTCAATTCTTTCTCTTACGCCGGAAAACAGTATCATGGCTAAAGTAAAGCCCACTCCGGCTCCAAAACCGTATACCGTAGACTTTGCAAGGTTATACTCCAGCTGAATGTTAAGAAGAGCCACTCCGAGAACAGCGCAGTTGGTTGTAATGAGAGGCAGGTAAATTCCCAGTGCTTTGTATAGCGGAGGGATAACCTTTTTAAGCACCGTCTCAACAAACTGCACAAGGGATGCGATCACCAGTATAAATGCCACAGTCTGCAGGTATTCAAGTCCGAACCTGACCAGCAGAAACTTATTTACAACCCATGTAGCAGCCGATGCAATGGTCATTACAAATATTACTGCGCCGCCCATGCCCAGGGACGTGGACAATTTCTTGGATACTCCAAGGAAGGGGCAAATACCGAGAAACTTGGTAAGTACGAAGTTCTCGACCAATATTGCTCCCATTATGATTACAATCATTTCTCTAACAGCATTCCCTGTCATGCGCCTACCTCCTTGCCTTCAGCATGCATGCCGCACTTGAGTCCGCAGGTCTGACAGTTATGCTGCTGAATTTTAATTTTTGAAACCTTGTTTAAAATCCCCACTACCGCTCCAAATGTCAGGAATCCACCCGGAGGGAGTATCATAATAATGGCAGGGTTAAAAAGGTTTGCAGTAACTGTTATACCGAAAATGGTACCATTGCCCAGGAATTCCCTGATTGATCCCATGATCAGCAGTGCCAGGGTAAACCCTATTCCCATTCCCAAGCCATCCAGGGCTGAATAGAACACATTGTTCTTGCTTGCAAACATTTCTGCTCTTGCCAGGATTATACAGTTAACAACGATCAGGGGAATAAATATCCCAAGAGCCCTGTCTATTTCAGGCAGGTAGGCCTTAAGCAGAAGCTGAACTATTGTCACAAACCCGGCAATAATGGTTATAAATGCAGGAATTCTCACCTTGTCGGGAATAAGCTTCCTGGTAAGGGAAATAACAACATTCGAGCAAATAAGCACCACTGTCGCCGACAATCCCATACCTATCCCGTTAATGGCTGAAGTGGTCACCGCCAGAGTAGGACAAGTTCCAAGCACCAGCCTTAATGTAGGATTTTCCTTAAATATACCGTTTGTAATTACTTTCAATGCTTTCACTGTTCCTGCGCCTCCTTGTTCCGCAATTCCTCAGAAGCGTCTATGGCTGCCTGTACGGCATTTACGACAGCCCTTGAGGTTATGGTAGCGCCGCTTATGGCATCGATTTCTTCCGGACTGTTCTTTACACCCTTAACTACTTTTAAAGGCTTGCCCGGAGCAAATCCTGAAAGCTGGGATATAAAAGGCTCCTCTGACGCTCTTGACCCAAGACCCGGAGTTTCGCTGTTCTGACCGATTTTAACTCCCGAAATCATCCCGGACTTTTCTATTCCTACGGTTACTTTCATTTCTCCTCCGTAACCTTTTGTTACCACCGAAAAAACATACCCTGCAACAGAATCGCCGCTAAACCCGATATATGCATCTTCAATTGACGCAGGTCCGGAAATTTTCTGAAAGACGCTTTTGTCTTTCTCAACAGGTTCAAAGTATTCTGCTGCCTTAAGCACTTCTTTCCGGGCAATTTCTGCATCCATGGCTTCTCTTTCGGCTATCCTGTCTTTAGTGATATTGTTGGTAAATCCAAGCAACATTGAAACAACGACACAAATCAGAAATAACGTAATTGAAGGTTTCAACATGTCACGCAACTTTCTTTTCACCTCCGAAGCTCCTGGGAATCGTGAAACGGTCTATCAGAGGAGTGGCAACATTCATCAGAAGAATGGAGAATGAAACTCCTTCAGGATAGCTGGCATAAAGCCTTATTACCGCCGTTATCAGACCGCAGCCTATACCCATTATCAGTCTGCCTTTCCTGGTAACAGGAGAAGAGGAATAATCAGTAGCCATAAAAAAGGCTCCCAGTATAAGGCCTCCCGAAAGGACGTGGTATACAAAGTCACCGCTGAATATCCGGTCTCCACCGAAAATAAAGGTTATCAAAGCAACCGTTCCGATAAACGCCGCCGGGATCTCAACGGTAATAACCCTGCGGTATATAAGATAAGCAGCTCCTATCAGAAGGGCAAGTTTGGATGTTTCTCCTATACATCCTGCCACATTTCCAATAAAGAGGTCCAAATATCCCGGAAGGGTTCCTTCAGCAGCTTCCATGCCACCCTTTATCAATGCAAGGGGAGTGGCAGTGGAAACAGTATCAGGAAAGGTCCACCTGGTCATCTGTACCGGCCAGGATACCGTAAGGAAAACCCTGGCAGCCAGCGCCGGGTTCATAAAATTCTGGCCTATTCCGCCGAACAACTGCTTAACTATCACAATGGCCACAACCCCGCCTACGGCAGCAATCCACAGCGGAATTTCAGGGGGCAGGTTCATGCCCAGCAGCATACCGGTAACAACAGCGCTGAGATCCGATATGGTTATATTTCTTTTCAGTACTCTGCAGTAAACATACTCAGATGCCACGCAGGTAAAAACCGTGGTTACCAGCACCAATAAAGCCCTGAATCCGAAAAACCAGACACCTGCGGCCGCAGCAGGTATCAAGGCTATAATCACATCCAGCATTATCCGGCTTGTGCTGTCCTTATCCCTCAGATGAGGGGAGGATGACATTATCAACGTATTCTCCAAATTATTTACCTCCCTTCGAAGAAGCTGCCTGCCTCAGCTGCACCTTAGCAAGCCTTATGGACTGTACGAGATGTCTTTTTGCGGGACATACATATGAGCAGCAGCCGCACTCTATACAGTCATTTACATTGTACCTTTCCAGTTCATCAAACCGGCCTTTGACGGTGTACTGATTTATGGCAAGGGGAACCAGGTTCATGGGACATGCGTCAACACACCTGCCGCACCTTATGCACGGGCTTTCCGGAGGCAGTTTAGCCGTCCCGGGGTCAAAAGCCAGAAGAGCATTGGTATGCTTTACTACGGAAGTCTCCAGGGAATACTGGGAAATTCCCATCATAGGGCCTCCCATAAGCACCTTCGCAGGTTCGGATCTGAATCCTCCGCAGAACTGGAATACATCAGACAGCTGCGTTCCGATAAGCACCTCCACATTTGACGGCCTGGCCACTGCCGGACCGTCTACGGTAACCCTCCTTTTAATGAGGGGCATACCTGTTTTAACATACTCTGAAATGAAAGACACGCTGTTTACATTCATGACCACAACGCCCACGTCCAGAGGCAGCTTCCCGGGAGGCACCTTTTTCCCGGTCAGTGCATAAATCAGCATTTTCTCGGCTCCCTGGGGATACCTTGTCTTCAATTTCACTACTTCGATATTGTCATGGTTGTCAGCCATGTCGGACAGGATTTTTATGGCTTCCGGCTTATTGTCCTCAATTCCGATAAATACTTTTTTAAAGTTCATGTATTCCATGAGAATCTCAATTCCGCACATTATGTGCCATGAGTTCTCCATGATTTCCCTGTAGTCTGATGTAATATACGGTTCACACTCGGCGCCGTTGATGATAAGAGTGTCCACATTTTTATCAGGAGGAAATGACAGCTTGACATGGGTGGGAAAACCTGCTCCTCCAAGCCCCACCAATCCTGACTGCCTTATGGCGCTGATGAACTCTTCCCTGTTTGAGATCACGGGTGGTTTGATTTCTTCAGATATCTCCTGCTCACCGTCAGTTTCGATCTCTACGGACATAACCTGCGTCCCTCCGGGGTAGAGCATGGGAGCGATGTTCTTGACTACCCCTGAAACGCTGGAATGAATCGGGGCAGAGACAAATTTGTCTGATGTTCCTATTACCTGTCCTACCTTGACCTTTTCTCCCTTTGAGACCACCGGAGTACAGGGCGCCCCTATATGTTGAAGCATAGGTATTACGACTTTTGCAGGAACATCCATTTTCACCGTTTCAACTTCAGCGGTGTTCTTGTAGTGAGGAACATTTGCTCCTCCCTTAAACCTGGCTTTTTTAAACAACATACACACTACTCCATTCAAAAAAATTAAATATTAAATAAATTACACATTGTATTTTGAATACATTATACATAGCAATAAGCCACGTCTCCAGTAACCCAAGAAAAAGATTGAGCTGTTTACCTTGCGTGAACCGGATGAAGCATTTAAATGGCATAAATAAAGAATTCAAGGAGCTAATCCCAAGATGAATTCCAAGTAAATTACATAATTTTAAGTCAATTATATTTATTACCAGGTAATAAGTCAAATGAACAATGTATACAAATTTGCCCTGCTGAACGGTTTATATCTCTTTTTCTCTTGCTTTATTACTTTTTGTGGCTTTTTTATATCGCCCCAATCTCTTAAATGCCCATGAATAGCGGGTTTGACAAATTTCTGATGAACTTTGTATACAATTTTAACAATCTTCTCTGAAAACCCCATAAATCAATGGACAGCCCTTTTGATACTTATAAATTTTCAGGAGCTGTCCACCGATATGTACTGAAAATGTTACTTCTTGTTTTTAAGAGGAAGCCAGCTTAGTATGCTCTGAATTTTCTTGTCAAAATATGCCCAGTTATGGTCTCCCGGCTCTTCCTCGTATGTCAGGTCAAGAGAAAGTTTTCTGCAGAAATCCCTGAATTTAAGGTTGTCTTCATACAGGAAATCTTCGGTTCCGCAGCACTGGAACAGCTTTGGTTTGGGGCCGCTAGACTCTGCAACCCTTTTCGCCAGGTGGAACAAATCGTTTTCGGTTCCTGCTATGTCAGCCCCTTTACCGAATATATTATCCAGCTCGTCCCTGGGGTTGTCCCTGACATACCTTGCAAGATCCACCACGCCTGAAATGCTTGCACCGGCGGCAAATTTGTCGGGATGGCTTAACACCATCTTTAAAGCTCCGTATCCTCCCATGGAAAGGCCTGCTACAAAATTGTCCTCCCTTTTATCCGACAGTCTGAAAAAGTATCTCGCCAAAGCCGGTACCTCTTCGGACACAAAGGTCCAATATTTGTATCCATGTACCATGTCTGCGTAGAAACTGCGGTTTACAGCCGGCATTACCACGGCCAGGCCATATTCTCCTGCATAACGCTCGATGGAGGACCATCTCACCCAGGCAGTATAATCATCCGACAAGCCGTGAAGAAGATACAGGGTCTGGTGGAGATTTTCTCCTGCAACCGAATGAATTCCGTACTGGGACCTGGTGGTTTGTGGAAGAACCACATACATTGCCGTGGATATGCCTAAAACCTCGGAAAAGAAATTGCAGTGGATTAAAGCCATTTCATAACCTCCTTTACATTCTTTATCTGCCTGATTTTTTATCATTCTGTCCTTATGTCTGTCCAATGCTTGTAATTGCATTTGTTGAATCCAACATTTGGCTCAGGGCGCCATTCCCGTCACAACCCTCTCAATTCCTGCCAGGTCCCTGAATATCCTTATATCTGTGTAACCCTCCCGCCTCATAATGTCGGCCACTCCTCTAGCCTGATCAAACCCCGTTTCAAATGCCAGCAACCCGCCGGGTTTCAGATAAGAAAGGGCATCTTTCGTTATCCTTTTATAAAAAACAAGTCCGTCCTTCCCTCCGTCCAGAGCCTCTATGGGCTCATGATGTCTTACCTCGTCCTTTAGCTCATTTATTTGGCAGGTGGGAATATACGGAGGATTTGACACTATCACATCAAATTTCTCATAATCTTTTATAGATGCGAAAAGGTCACTTTTGACGAATTTTATCCTGGAATCCACTCCGTTTATTTTTGCATTGTATAAGGCCGTTTCAATAGCTTTTTCAGATATGTCCACAGCAATAATTTCAACATCATCCAGGTAATACGCAAGGCTTACGGCTATGCAGCCCGAACCCGTTCCCATGTCCAGAATGCGGATTTTACGGCTGCCCGCACAGTTATTCGGGTCTCTTCTTTCCCTGCACAAGCCGAGTTCATATCTTTCCCTGCACAAGCAAAGGTCCCTTCTTTCCCTGCACCAGCTGATCACCGTTTCTACCAGGATCTCGGTATCATGCCTTGGAATCAGCACATGGTTGTTTACAAAAAAGTCAAGAGACATAAACTCCTGATGTCCGGTTATATACTGAAGAGGTGTTCCTTCTGCCCTCTTTGCAACCAGTGCAAAAAACTTCTTCTCATCCGTCTCAGAAAGTTCTTCATCATCATGAGAATACAAAAAAGCCTTGTCACTTTTTATGACAAAGCAAAGTATTATACCCGATTCCCTTATGGCAGATTCAATCCCTGCCGCTTTAAGCTTTTCGGCTCCCCGTCTTACAGCATCACGTATGGTCATGGCATCTCCCGATGTTTTTATCCCTATATTTCCCTTCTACTTACCATTTATCGGCATCCTTGTCCTTGGACATGGCGTGCTTGAATGCTTCTATTGCAACTTCTATCTGGTCGTCATCAGGTTCCCTGGTTGTGAAATACTGAAGAAACAGCCCCGGCGCATTCAGTATCTTTACCGGTCTGGCATCGCATCTTCCGGCGAATTTCAGCAGTTCATACGAGATTCCGGCAATCAGCGGGACAAGCAAAAGCCTGATCAGTATGTTAACCCATATAACATGCCATCCTACAAAAGAAAAAACAATAATGCTGACTATCATTACCATGAATAGGTACGATGTACCGCAGCGAGGATGTTTTGTTGAGAATTTCCTTACGTTTTCTACCGTCAGCTCCTCTTCGTGTTCATAGCAGTGAATTGTCTTATGCTCTGCTCCATGATATTGCCAGACCCTTCTCATTTCCTTAAGTCTTGAAGTAAATGCAAGATAAACAAAGAACAGAGTTACCCGAATAATCCCCTCAAAGAGGTTATAATACAGAACGCCCACCCTGGTTGACTTATCAAAACGCAAAAGGCTTGCCAGGAAATTGGGAAGAAGGATAAACAACCCTATACTGAACCCGATTGCCACAACTACTGTTATATATATAAGGATGTCCGGAATTTTGTTCCCAAGTTTTTTTTCAATAAATTCATCGATCTTTTCGGAAAGTTTCCTTCCCCGTGACTTACCATGAACCTCTTCGGCATTTGAGAATTCCTGGCGGGTGTCATTCCCGTTCTCTTCAGCCTCCACAAACTCGGCTGAATATATAAGGGCTCTCACTCCAAGAACCATTTGCCGGAGAAAACCTATGACTCCACGCACCACGGGCAGTTTCTGCAGGATATTTTTTCTCGGAAGAGGTTTTTTATTAAGAACTATTTCTCCATTGGGTTTTCTGATTGCTATTGCGGCGCTGTCCGGCCCTATCATCATCAGTCCCTCAATAAGAGCCATACCGCCTATCGTTGTTTTTTTCATATTTGACTCCTCATAAAAATTAAAGGCTGAAATCTTTCAGCCTTTAGTTTAACATTTTTGCTATAGGTTTTCAATTACATATTACTGCTCCTGGCTCCAGCCATACTTCTTCTTGAACCTGTCAACACGTCCGCCTGTGTCAACAAGTTTCTGCTTTCCTGTAAAGAAAGGATGGCACTTGGAGCATATTTCCACACGAAGCTCCTTTTTGGTGGACCCTGTGACAAAAGTCTCTCCGCAGGCACACCTTACTACTGCTTCACCATATTTGGGATGAATACCTTCCTTCATTCTTTTCACCTTCTTTCAGATCGAAAACTGTATCCGCTTACATTTGCAATATATAAAAAGACGGATTTACACGTTTTAGACACAGAGACAATTCTAGCATAAAATCCCGCCATCTGCAACCCTTATTTTTATAGCAAAGGTTTTTCACCGAAATTCACATTAATGCTCTTTACAAATTCCTCATTGCTCTTGGTCTGCATAAGCCTGTTTATGATCATCTCGGTAACTTCAGCGGTACCCATGTTACTCATGGCCCTTCTTATAGCCCACATGCTCTCAAGTTCCCTTGGGGTAAGAAGCAGTTCCTCCCGCCTTGTTCCCGAGCGGTTGATATCTATTGCAGGGAAAATTCTTTTCTCCGACAGCTTCCTGTCAAGGTGCAGCTCCATGTTACCCGTACCCTTGAATTCTTCATATATAACGTCATCCATTCTGCTTCCGGTTTCAATAAGGGCGGTGGCAATGACGGTAAGGCTTCCGCCGTTTTCAATATTCCTTGCTGCTCCAAAGAATTTTTTCGGTTTATACAGGGCTCCCGGATCAAGTCCTCCCGTAAGGGTTCTTCCGGTAGGGGGAATTGTCTGGTTATAAGCCCTTGCAAGCCTTGTTATGCTGTCAAGTAAAATTACCACGTCTCTCTTCTGCTCAACCAGCCTTTGGGCTCTTTCAAGCACCATTTCGGCAACCTTGACATGATGCTCCGGCATCTCATCGAAAGTGGAATACAGCACTTCCCCTTTAACCGAACGCTGCATATCGGTTACTTCCTCGGGCCGTTCATCTATCAGCAACACTATGAGTTCTATTTCAGGATAGTTTGTAGTTATCGCATTGGCAATCTTCTTAAGAAGCACGGTTTTACCTGCCTTTGGAGGTGAAACAATCATGCCTCGCTGTCCTTTTCCGATAGGCGCTATCAAGTCTATGAGCCTTGTGGCAAGCTCTTTAGGGTGTGTTTCCATGGTGATTCTTTCATTGGGGAATATAGGTGTAAGATTTTCAAAAGGAATCCTCTTTGCCGCGACCTCAGGAGGATCACCGTTAACAGACTGTACATACAACAGCGCCTGGAACTTCTCTCCCTGTTGGGGTATTCTTCCTATTCCTCTGATTAAATCACCTGTTTTTAAATTGAATCGCCTGATTTGTGAAGGGGATACATAGACATCCTTACTGCCTGACAGGTAATTTTCGCTTCTTAAAAACCCATATCCGTCAGGAAGTACTTCCAGTACTCCTTCAACAGGACTGTCGCTTTCAATTCTCTCTATATAAATGGAAGGATAGGTGTTTTCAGATTCTCTCTTTACCTCCTGAATTTTGGCAGGAGCTTTTTCTTCAACCTTTGCCTCTTCTTCCCTGGCTTGCTGAGTTGATTTGCTTTCCGTATCCTCAACAGGTTCTTTTTCTGCTTTCTGTGTTTCTGCCGGTTTCTTCTCAGCTGCTTCTCCAGAAGGCTCTTCAACCTTTTGTCCATCTTCTTCGGTTTTGTTACTTTCTTTTTCTTCTTTTCTTTCGGTGCTTAATGACTGAGATGATTCATTTATATCAACAGCAGCCGCTTTTGCAGCCTTGCTCGGTCTTCCCCGTCTTGGCTTTTTAATTGCTGCAGGCTGTTCTTCTGCAGGCTGTGCGTCCTTTTTATCAGCCTGCTCAGAAGCATCTGCAGCGCTCCCTTTCTCCTCTTCCTTTTTAGCTTTTTCTTCTGCTTCCTCCGTCAAGCCAGTTTCCTTTTCATCCGGCTGCTCATCCTGCTGTGACAGACTTGTCTTTTCTGACTTTGCTTCATTGGCTGCTTCGTATATTTTATTTATCAGTTCATCTTTTCTGTACTTCGTGACGCTTTTTATGCCCATCATTTTAGCAATATAGCGCAAGTCTGCCAGCGTCTTGGCTTTAAGATCAATTTCTTCCATAATCCACCACCTTTATAAAAAATCAAGTACTTATCAGCACTTTATTGGGAATACATTCAATCAGAAAACAAGAATAAAGGCATACAAATGAGAAATTCAATGCTTTAAGGAAGACAAGTGAACATTCAAGGTATGAACCCTTAAGAAAAAGGGCTTAATTCACATACCCATGTACGCCCGGCACTAAAATCAAAATCAAATTCAGATCCTGACCGCCTTAGTGAATTATATCATCGGAGATAAACTTTGTCAACGAGGCTGTTCACAAGACTGATAAACTCTGCATTTTTCAGTTATTTCTCATAAATATAGCCGTATTTTTCAGTTATTTTTCATAAATAAAACTGTCACGACCATTGCCTATCAGTTGGATTTGCTGCATTAAAAGTATATTTTTCAGGTCCTGGTTGCTGGCTGCGTAAATAACCGTACTTCCGGAACAATT
Organism: Bacillota bacterium; assembly: GCA_023622945.1. GTDB lineage: Bacteria > Bacillota > Clostridia > Acetivibrionales > JAMNYG01 > JAMNYG01. The sequence goes on from JAMNYG010000145.1 coordinate 43,209, forward strand.
CTTGCATTTCAGGTGTATCCTGTCGGAAAGCAGAGTAAGATCTACATCGCTGCTGCCACAGCTGCAATAAAGGTTGCCCTGCTCAGCCAAATCGTGGATCCTGTTCAATGCATCCAGCATGACGCTGGTGTTTTTAAAATAACTGTCATAGCCGAACATGTCAATGAGCTCATCCATTTTCTTTTCGAGAATGTCCACTTTACTTCTGACATCCACGTCCCTGCCTATATAACATATCTCCAAACCGGTTTGGGGGCAGACAAACACCAATGTCTCATTTCCAAACATTCTCTTTCTTTGAACTAGAACAGAATGGTTTCCTCCACAGCTTATACATGGAATGGTCAGCTTAAGCTTACCGGCTGTTTCACTGCAGATTGTAATGCTTGATTTTTTACAACGGCAGGTGAAATAATGTTCTTTCTTACGGATAAGCTTAAAACCTGATAAACTGAAAAAGCTGAAGGTCCCACAGGCAGAGCATTTATACGCAATGGTTATGCCAGTATCTATTATCATTTGTTACACCTCATTGTAAATAATTATTCGCCGACTCCTTGAAAAATCCTCCTTTCAGAAGAGTTTTTTGCCTGGAGGAATGTGGAAATTTATAAAAACACCTCTGCACTAATAAAATATATCCCAAAAGCGATAAATTTAAACATATTGCATGACAGGAAACGAAAAAATTCTGTATATATGGTAAAGTATATGAAAAACAATATATAAAAAACGCAGAAAAACAGGTAACTGAAAATCAAAATATAAAGGTAATCAAAATATACAGATATCAAAGTATATAGAAAAATTAAAATGCGCAGAAACTCAAAATGTATAATAATCAAGAAGCTCCGGTGTTACCGGAGCCTCTGGCTTATTTTTTAACCTGCTGGATGGCTCTTTGGGCAAATTCTGTCGTCACTATCTTTTCATATGGAGCTTCCTGTTTGAGTTCTCCTGCAGTTTTCATAACCTCCTGGAGCCGGTCCAAGGCTTCCTTTTTCATTATGGGATCCTTGTTCCAGGTATCCTGTTCCTTGTATCGCTTTGCTACGGCTATGAGAATTTCTTCATCCGTATCCGGGAAAGAAGGTTTTATGCTCTTGGCTATTTCCTCGGGAGTATGGCTTTCTACCCATAGCTGTCCCTTATATATGGCATTTGTAAATTTCTGAATGATCTCCGGATTCTTTTCTATGTAGCTCTTTTTGGCAAAGTAGGCAGTGTAGGGTATTTCACCGCTTTCCTTTCCAATGGAAGCTACAACATAACCTTTGCCTTCCCTCTCCAGCATTGATGCCGTAGGCTCAAACAGTGCCACATAATCTCCCAGACCTCCGGTAAAGGCACCTGCCATGAGCGCAAACTGCACGCTTGTATCTACTTCGGCATCTACACCCGGAATAACGCCGTGGTTTTTCATGACATACTCAAGTGTCATCAGCGGCACTCCGCCTTTTCTTCCGCCTATGATGTACTTGCCTTTCAGGTCGGTCCATTTAAAGTCTGGCTCCGGCTGTCGTCCCACCAGGAAAGATCCGTCACGTTTGGTGAGCTGTGCAAATACTACGGCATAGTCTTCTTTTCCCTCATTATAAACGTATATTGCAGCTTCAGGTCCCGCAAAGCCTATTTCCGCCTGGCCTGCCAGGACTGCCGTCATTACCTTGTCGGCTCCTGCACCGTTTATTAGTTCAATTTCCAGACCTTCTTCCCTGAAAAAGCCCTCGTTAAGTGCTACATATTGAGGTGCATAGAAAACCGAGTGGGTTACCTCATTAAGGCGTATCTTGATCAGTTCCTTTTTCCCGCAGCCGCCGAGCAGCAATGCAGCTATTAAAAAGACAACGACAAGTAAGAATAAAGCGTATCTTTTCACAGATCATACCTCCTTTTCAAGTTCAAGATAGTTTTCTTTTAAGATTCCAGATATCAGGTTATTTATGGAAGCTGCTTCTCATTATCAACTTCTCCAGGTAGACAACTCCCTGATACATCAGGGCAGCTGCAACTGCCAGAATAATAACGCTTGTCATAACAAGATCCAGCTGGAAAACCTGGCCCCCGTATACAATCAGGTATCCGAGGCCGGCTTTGGAAACCAGAAACTCGCCTACAATAACTCCTACCCATGACAGACCTACATTGATTTTCAATGCGCTTATTATGGTGGGAAATGCGGAAGGAAGCACAACCTTGGTCAGGATCTGCCATTTCTTCGCCCCAAAGGTTTTAACAAGCTTTATTTTATCGGGATCTACCGATATAAACCCATTCCACACTTCCAGTATTGTAACTATTACTGACACTGCAATGGCCATCACGATGATTGATAAGGGACCGGCCCCGATCCAAACTATGAAAATAGGGCCTAAGGCAATCTTGGGCAAGCTGTTCAGTATAACAAGATGAGGTTCCAGAACACGGGCCAGGAAATCAGACCACCAAAGAATGATGGCGATTATGGTCCCTGCCAGTGTCCCCAGGATAAAACCTGTTACGGTTTCCGCACATGTAATGAAAATGTGTCTGAACAGCTGTCCTTCCCGGTATAAATTTGCCAAAGTTCTTGCTATTCTTGAGGGCTGGCTTGTAATAAAGGAATCTATTATTTTAAGCCGTCCTGCAATTTCCCACAGTATAAACAGCACTACCACCAGCAGTACCTGCGTTATATGAATCATAGTTTTTCTGATTTTCACTTTTCTTAAGTATTCTGCATGTTCCTTTGAAATGGTCTGCAATTGTGTATCAGACATGTACATCCAGCTCCTTCCATATCTTGTTGAAGTAATAGCGAAATTCGGGTGCATCTCTGCATGACAGGGGCGTCCTGTTTTCACAGCTCAGCTTAATTTCATAGATGTTTTTTATGGTGCCCGGCCTTCTAGACAGCACCACCACCCTGTCAGCCATGCTTATGCTTTCGGCAATATCATGGGTCACCAGTATTGCGGTCTTTTTTTCCTTCTTTATTATTGAATATATATCCTCGGACACAGCCAGCCTGGTCTGATAATCAAGAGCTGAAAAAGCTTCGTCCAGAAGCAGAATATCAGGCTTTGTTGCCAGTGTCCTGATAAGAGCAACCCTCTGCCTCATACCTCCCGACAGCTGGTTTGGATATTTATCCTTGAACTCATACAGTCCATAGGTTTTGAGAAGTTCAACAACATACTGCTTGCTTTCTTCGTTAAGACTGTTTCTTATCTCAAGGCCTAACAATGCATTTCCGAGTATGTTCCTCCAGTCAAACAAATGGTCCCTTTGCAGCATGTATCCCACTTCATTGGACGTGCCCGTCACCATTTTGCCGTTTAAGAGTATTTTTCCGCTTGTAGGTAAAATGAGGCCGGCTATCAGGGATAAAAGAGTTGACTTCCCACAGCCGCTTGGTCCGACAATGCTGATGAACTCACCCTTTTTAACATGGAGGTTGATGTTTTCCAGTGCAGTTATTTCTCCGTTTAATGATTGATATTTCATTCCTACATTATGTAGCTCAAGTAAGTAACTCAGTCTGATCACCGCCTTACGGGATTCGCCTTCATCTTCGTTAACAGTATATTCTCATGGTCTTTAAAGGGTACCAGGGACAGAAAAGATAACTCCCGGGTTCCGATGGGGATAATTCCCGGGTACTGATGTCAACCAAAATCCATGTGTCAGCCAAAACCCGAGGCACATTTTGTCCGTTTTCCTTTTCAGGAATTCTGCTCCGATTGAAAAGGATGATACGCCTAAAGTATAATTAGATAATAAACTTAAAACATCAGGAGAATAATATTATGGGAAACGCTTTTGGATTTGTCCTGCTTGTTCTGTTGCTTGTCTCGGCAGTAATTGTTTATACAATTGTCAACAGCAAAAGAAACAAGGCAAGGCTGGAAAGGAAAATCAGGGAAAGCTGGGGCAAGGTACCCAAACCCGAAAAAAAAGCATCAGAGTGCTCGAATTATTTCAAACAATATAAGGAAGAAGTCAAAGACAGATTTTTAATAGATGATATTACATGGAATGACCTGGACATGGATGAGGTATTTGCCAGGCTGAACAGCTGCTGGTCCACAGTGGGTGAGGAATACCTGTACTCGCTTCTCAGGGAACCTCTGTTTGATGAAAATGCATTGAAGGAAAGGGGCAGGCTCATAGATTTTTTCATGAGCAATCCCAGGGAGCGTGCTCAACTGCAGTATTTGCTGGCACGGCTCGGAAAAGTCAAATCGGTTGACATACCTTTTTATATTTATAATAAAAAAGGTGAGACTTCAAAACGGGGATTGTATTACAAATTGCTTGCAGCTGTTCCTGTATTGTCGTTAGCAGGAATGATCATCAATTTCCCGGCCGGATTGATGTTTTTCATCCTCTCCATGACCTTAAACAGCACTATATATTATAAAACCAAGAACGAAATCGCATCCCAGCTGGAAGCTCTGAGCTATATCGTTGCCCTGATCTTCTGCGGAGAAAAGGCTTCTTTCCTCAATATCGAAGAGATAAAGGAGTATCGCCGGATTCTTTCCGAATCGGTGCGTAAGGTGAGGGGAATCGGTAAAAAGTCTTTCTATGTGCTCTACAAGACTGAAGATCCTTTAATAGAATATGTAAAAGTGGTGCTTTTGGGAGAGCTCATCGCTTTTGAAAGCATATCCTCCATTATTTCAAAATACAGCGACGATATAATCAGGATATATAAAACCCTGGGCTTTCTTGAAAGCATGATATCCATAGCTTCGTACAGGGAAAGCATTAAATATTATTCCACACCGCAGTTAAGCCGGTCCGATGGAAAGACCGGTTTACAGCTTTATTTTAAGGACATATATCACCCCCTCATAAAAGAACCCGTGCCCAACTCCCTGCATGCAGAAAAACCGGTGCTCATTACCGGCTCAAACGCATCGGGGAAATCCACTTTCCTGAAAACTGTGGCCATCAACGCCATCTTTGCCCAGACCATATATACCTGCCTTGCTGCAGAGTATTCATCGAACTATTTCATGATATTTACGTCCATGGCCCTGAAAGACAATCTGTCAAACAATGAAAGCTATTTTATAGCGGAAATCAAGTCCCTGAAGAGGATCATTGACAGCTTAAACAGTGGCATTCCCTGTCTTTGCTTCATAGATGAGGTGCTGAGAGGTACAAACACTGTGGAAAGGATTGCGGCTTCTTCCCAGGTCCTTCGTTACCTGGGCTCAAGTAACTGCCTGTGTTTTGCAGCCACCCATGACATTGAACTTACATCCATCCTTGAAGGGTACTTTGAGAACTATCATTTCAGGGAAAGCTTTAGCGACAATGAAATAACCTTCGACTACAGGCTGTATCCCGGAAGATCAAATACCAGGAATGCCATAAAGCTGTTAAGGTTCATGGGCTATCCTGATAGCATCGTCCAGGACGCCGAGAACAGGGCAAACAGCTTCCTTGCAGAAGGAAGCTGGAAAAGGGTATAAAACACCTATCCTGACAAAGGAAATGATATGCGGGAATAACTTCCGCTTTACCAAGAGACTGGTCCAGGGTAAGGGGACACTTCTATGCTTCAAGGCACGGGGTCACTTCTCAAACACAGCAGTACAGGGACACTTCTCTTGCTTCGAAGTATTACTTCGTAGTTTGAGAAGTGTCCCTGTCCCTTGAGAAGTGTTCCTGGTTCGCTTACCGGAAGTGTCCCCGTTCCTTTTGCTCCTCGCCCTTACTTCCAGTACCTGTTTA
>JAMNYG010000178.1 GCA_023622945.1 Bacillota bacterium
GTAACCTGCGCCAGATATCAGCAAGATTAGAACAATCAGTTTTAAATAGTATCATAAAAAATATCATACAAAAAATCATACAAAAAACCATAAAAAAATCATTACCTGATTGGTAATGATTTTTTTATATGAAAAAGTTTCATAAAAGTATTAAAAATATAATACAACTTGTAGAAATTTGTATTGCATAATCAAAAGCATAGAGTTAAAATTGTATTATAAAGTATAACACTGCGGGAGTTGTATATATGATATCGGAGTATTTGGCAGGTAATATTCAAATTGTTGAGGAAGTAAATGATTGGAAGGAGGCTATCAGGACAGGTGCAAGGCCTCTTTTGGAAAATGACAGTATTGAAGACAGGTATATCGATGCCATGATTGAAATGTGTCAGATAATCCTCTGAAAATGCTTGGACTGGATCAATCAAAAGGATATATTGAAAAGGGCTATGACGCTGATTTGACCATTCTGACTGATGACTATTCCGTTTGTCAAACCTTTGTTCTTGGAGTAAAAATGCTTTAAATGAAATTTAAGAAGTTTGTTCTACAGCAAAAAATAAATTTTATGAAATTCAAGGAGAAATGCAATAGGAGGTTAACAAATGTACTCTAGAAGAGTTGTCGTTCAAAACAAGACAGGTCTCCATGCCAGACCGGCATCTGATTTTGTCTCAATGGCGAAAAAAATCAAGTCGCAAATCACTATTAAATCAATTGAGGAAGATGTGGAAGTTGACGCAAAATCAATCGTTTTGCTTATATCTTTAGGAGCAGGCAAAGGCACCGAAGTAGAAATTACGGCAAAAGGTGAAGATGAAAAAGAGGCCGTTGACAGCCTGGTTGCTTTGATAGAAAGCAAATTCGGCGAGGAATAGGATATGGTGTTCGGAAATCTATGTTCTGTTCAGGAAGGTGACTTTTCTTGACTTATTATGGCATTGTCGCATCAGAAGGGATTGTTTTCGGAGACGTATTTCATTATGAACCGTTTGTTCCTTCCATTTCTGAAAAAAAGATTAATTCAGCCGATATCGATAAGAACATTAAATCTTATGAGAATATCTGTGAAAAGGCAAAGAAAGAAATACAAGAATTAATAGAACAAATGCCGCAAAGGGATACTGACAAACTTAAAATTTTTTCTGCACACATTGAGATTGTTTCCGATGTGGCAATTAATGAAGAAATACGCGGTTATATTGCTAATGAATTATACTCACCTGATTATGCAATCAACCTTGTCTATGACAAGTATATAAAGATAATTTCAAGATCAAAAGACCCTTTAATAAGAGAAAGAGCAGCTGATTTGAAGGATGTCAAATTAAGACTTCTCAGGCTATGGTTTAATGTTGACAATACAAGTCTGTCAAATCTTCAAAAGCCTGTTGTCGTAGTAGCCAGTGACCTTTCCCCTTCCGATACAGCGACCATGAAAAGAGAAAATGTCCTTGCCATTCTTACAGAAGCCGGCGGTATCACATCACATACCGCAATTTTGGCTAAAAGCTGCGGTATACCTGCAGTTTTGGGGATACCTAATATAACCAAAGAGTTAAAACCTTCAGAAACAGTGATTGTTGACGCAATAGAAGGTAAAGTAATAACAAATCCAACTCAAGATGAAATAGACTATTATGCTGCCAGGAAAAAAGAGTTTAACATCAAAATGGAAGAAGCAAAAAGTTTTTTATCAATCGAACCGTTCACTTCTGACGGGGTTCGAATTGAGATTGCCTTGAATATTTGTTCATCGGATGACCGGGAGCTTGCCCACAGGAATTATACTGATGGTGTAGGACTTTTCAGGACAGAATTCTTGTACATGAAGAATGAGAATTTACCTACCGAGGAAGAGCAATTCGAAGAGTATAAAAAAGTCCTGCAGGCATATAAAGATAAGCCTGTAACAATAAGAACTCTTGACATTGGAGGAGACAAGAAACTGCCTTGCCTGGAGTTACCTGAAGAGGACAATCCTTTTTTAGGTCTCAGAGCCTTAAGACTTTGTTTTGATAATTTGCACATATTTAAAACCCAACTCAGGGCTCTTTACAGAGCCAGTATATATGGCAATCTTTGGATTATGTTTCCCATGGTAGGAAGCCTGGAAGACTTTCGTCTTGCGAAAAAAATTACTGAAGAAGTGAAAGCTGAGTTGGCCGCTGGTGGTTATGATTTTAGAAATGACGTAAAGATAGGCATTATGGTTGAAATTCCATCTATTGCTGTGATGGCGGATAAAGTAGCTTCAGAAGTGGATTTCGCCAGCATAGGCACCAATGATTTATGCCAGTACCTGACAGCCGTTGACAGGTTAAATCCTAAAGTCGTACAATATTATCAGGTTTATCATCCTGCTTTATTCAGGGTGATAGGAAACGTCGCCAAAGCATTCAGAGAGCACGGAAAGCCCTTAAGCATATGTGGAGAACTGAGCGGAGATCCCCTTGTTACCCCTGTTCTTATCGGCATGGGAATCAGAAAGCTTAGCATGAATGAATCGTCAGTAGCAGCTGTCAAAAAGCAGATATCAACACTTGACATGCAAAGCGCGAAACGAATTGCCAATACTGTTTTGGAACTTGAAACAGCTGAGCAGGTAGAAGCATTTTTAAAAAGTGAAGCTGCTCAAAAATAAGAAGGGGATATTCCTCTTTTGCATTCTTTGGAAATATCCCCTTTCCACTGACGGTGCTTTTGAAATTAACCGTGTTTTGCCTGAAATGACGCTTTATGCCTGGACTGAAGTACCTGAAGCGCCGGTTGATTTCGAAGCACCGGCAACCGGCATACCGTACTTTTCTGCCAGGAACTCTTCGCTTGCACCTGCTGCCATATACCAGGCTTTTCTGTTCTTCCTGAATGAGAAGTAGATCAACAGGTATACTGCAATTGCAACAGCTATTGTAATGATCTTTGTATAACCAGGTGCCGAGAATGCCTTATAAACAAGCCACAAGGCAGGATTTGTACCAACGGTCCATGATGCAACACCAAGCCCCTGAGATATTGCGTTGGCCACTTCAGGGAGCTTATCCCCTACACCTGCGGCTACAGCGGCTTGTGTAAACGCCTCGCAAATATCTGAATTAAAGATGTTGCACAAAGAGAACCATACGGTACCTGTAAGTATAGTATTGAGGAGGTTTCCTCTGAATACTATGATAAGGCCTGCTGTCATGAAAGGCATTGCGGGAATATCGGCAAGCATGAGTATCTTGTTGCCTGGGAGAATCAATGAAATGAAGAACACTATAGGTATAAGTATTAAAGCTGCCGTAAGGTTTCCGCTCTCACCAAAGTATATTGCCGGGTCCATAGCTATGTGGAATTGTTCTCTCTTCAGCTTGCCGGAACGTATTTTCTGGTTCATCATCTGGCTTAAAGGAATAAGTCCTTTTACGAACAAGCCTGAAACATTCGGATAGATTACCATTACACCTGCAATGGTAAGGGTAACTGTCAGAATTCCGCTCCAGGTGCTAAGTTCTGCTACCGCATTCAGTTTTCCCAAGATTGTAATTATGAGACCAACCACAAGTCCTATTACAAGAGGCTCTCCCCAAAAACCAAATCTTTGCGTAAAATCTCTCAGGTCAAAGTGGCGTTCCTTAACTTTAAGCTTGATAAGGATCCATCTCACGATCATTGCAAAGGGTGCTCCGCTTTGCGGAACGCTTGTCAGGGCAACTCCGTCATAACCGTAATATTCCTGAAGTGAAGGTGCGATTATATCGGCAATCAGCAATACTATCAGGTTGCAGAATACTGCGGCGGCAACACCGAGAGCAAAGCTACCGGTAACAAACTGAACTATGATTGCCCAGAATACGAACTGGTAATAATTCCAGATATCCGTGGGCTGGAAAGTGTCGGTCCACTTCAGAGCGAACAGCAGGAGATTTATTCCAAGACCCAATACAAGGTAAATATAACCAAGCTGATTGGAGTAAACGATAACTGACGCACCCTGCCAACCGACGTCTACATATGGGAGCTGAATTCCTACATTTTCAGCCATCCCGGTAACATAAGGTGCAATTCCTCCGAAAAGGACTCCCAGCAATGTGTTGAACATGGTAAGTCCTACCGCCATGTAGATGGCACCCTGGAACGCCCTTTTGAAACCAACCCCCATGATCAGACTGATTATCAGCACAACCGTCGGGACGACAACAGCAGTTCCAAATATCCCCATCACGGAATTGATGGCATTTCCAATCCTTATTAAGAATTCCATAACCTTTCCCCCAGACTTATTTTTTTACTTTTTTAACCATTGTTCATGATTTCGCGGACCTTCTCAAGGAACTGTTTTGTAAATTCCTCTGCCCCAACACCGGTAAAGAGCGGAAGACCTAACATAACCGGAGCTCCGGCCTTGTTTTTCTCCGACGTTTTGCCTGTTACGACGATTATATCTACGCCGGTTATGTTCGGAACTTCAGTGATCTTGTGGGGAGATATGGAATATTTGATGTTATTCTTTCTCAGAATTTCCTCAAGTTTTTCGGTAACAACCGTTGTTGTAAAGATCCCCCCACCGCATGCAACAGCAATGTTTATCTTGTTCTTCAAACACTTCCCCCCTTTCTGCAGATGATTAATGGCTTATATCAGGGCTTGCACAAGCCTGATAAGGATCTGTAAATTTTTTCAATTATGTTTTATTGTATTATAATGTAATCACCAAGAGCTCCCTTTAATTTTGTTAACAATTCTTTATTGTCTCTGGTGGAAATCAGATCTCGTAAGAGGTCGGCATCCTGGAATACCTCGCTGAATTTCCTGAGTACCTTTACCTGGTGGCTCGGATCAGTTATACCGAACAGGAATACGATATTTGCCATGATGGGATCATCAGAACCGTCCATGGACCCGAATTTTACCGGTTCTTTAAGCACTGCTGCCGAGAAGAAGGATTTTTTGCATCCGTCATGAACGTGGGGTATTGCTATTTGTACTTCGGTAGGAAGGCCTGTCGGATATGCTTTTTCTCTTTCTATGATCTTTTCTATGAATATTTCTTCCACATATCCCTGTTCCAATGCAAGACCGGATAACAGTTTAATGACTTCTACATCGCTTTTTGCCTCACAATCGGTGAGGATCATTGAAGGGCTGGTCACCAATCCTGTGAAACTCATTTTTCCACTCCCAATTCAGTTTTGGTTGTTTTAATACCACCCGAAGTCTTCAACCGCCTTCTGCATCATGTAGATATTGTAGGCAGGTGTGGTTGCGGGGATTTCACAACCGCTCATGAATACGAATCTTCCGGGTGCATATTTTTTACCTTCCTCGATTACCTTTCTGGACGCTTCATACACTTCCTGGGGTGTCCCCTTGGCAATAAGCTGAGGATTCAGATTTCCGCAGATTATATGATCGGGGAATTTCTCAGCTGCAGTTTTTATGGATACTTCATGTCCGAAGCTCAGCATTCCCGGATCTCCGAAAGGAATTTGTGCCCAGCGGTCAAGGTTGCGGTTCTGTTCGCCGCAGATATGGCAATAGATTCTTTCAGCACCCATTTCGAGAACCTTGGTGTGAAGCTCTTCAATGTAAGGAGCGGCAAATTCTTCAAACTGCCTTGGAGAGATCAGCGCGTTGCTTTCGGTAGGAGCTGCTGAACGGGCCAAAACCCTGCCCTTGCCAAAGGTATCTATAAAGTATTTTGCAACCGATAAAATATGATCGGTCATAAGCCGCATGGCTTTGTGCACGGCTTCAGGTTCCATTATGAGCCATTCCATAAATGTTTCAACCCCGCAAAGGTTGGCTGCATGGGTAAAAGGGCTGCCGCACAGAAACGCAATTTGAGTTCCGTGTTTTTCCTGCAGCTTTGCAAATTCCATGGCATAGGGTATGCATCCTGCGGTTTTGGGATCGGGCAGCTCAAGCCTGTCAAGGTCTTCAGGCTTGGAAACAGGTCTTTTTGCCACTCCGGGACCTGAGGAGTACCTGTCTGTTGGCCATTTAATTTCTCCTCCGAATTCCCATGCCCCGTATGATACGAATGTATAGAAAGGTTCCCCATCGGAATTGTACTGCTCTGCAGTATACAGCTGAGCAAAATAGCTCTTTTCAGGATCTTCATATATATCCGCTATGTTATAGCCGACATTTCTGGCACAGAATCCATAACCTCTGTGGATGAAAGGTACCCTGTCGGTGGGTTTTCTGTTATACAGTGCATTCAGGCGTTCTTTGTGTGTCATGGTTTCTTGCCTTTTCATGGTATCCCTCCAATGTATTATTTGTTTTACTATAATGACTGTCTGCTGCATTCCATCCCAAACTGTCTTCGTTCCGGTGCCTGGAGTTTTTCATTCCGGATTATTACGGCTTATTTAGGCTGATGACGGTTTATTTTATTCCATCCACGGTTTGAGAACAACTTTGATTGCCTTCCCGGATTGTATCAGCTTAACACCTTCCACCATGTCCTTTAGAGGAATTTTATGAGTAACTATATCTCTATTGATTTTGCCGGTAAGCACCAGCTCATAACCCAGCTTGAAGTCAGCAAAGGAATATGAATATGCCCCTCGTATTTCAATACGGTTGTAATGGATCAGGTTAGCGTCAAGCTTGGTCCAGGGATTGTCTTTGCTGAGGCCGCCGAATAATGACAACCTTCCTTCCTTGCGAAGCATTTCAACTCCCTGCTGATGAGGCTCGGCAGAAGGAGCTGCAACAATAACTGCATCGGCACCTCTTCCATTGGTGATTTCCTTGACTTTCTTTACGGGATCCTCTTTGGAAGAGTCTATCAGATGAGTTGCCCCGAATTTTCCGACCATATTAAGCCTTTCACCATTCAGGTCAATCATTATTAT
>JAMNYG010000026.1 GCA_023622945.1 Bacillota bacterium
TTCTTGCTAACCTGTCTAACGTTCCCATTTAATATGATATCCTTTGTGCCACTAATATTAGGCTACATATTAGCCAGTTGGTTGATAAAAGGAAATAAAGATGCTTGACATTTTGTTTCAAAAGTGTTATAATGAAAATGAAAGGAGGTAAAAGGAAATGTATGAGATGGACAGCAACAAAAAGATGGCTTTAAACTTAAAGTTGGCGATGTATGTCAAAGTAGAGAAATTTGATACTGATGACTATGCCGTTTGGGCTGTGTATCCAGCATGCTTTTATGGTGCATCTAAAGAACATCCATATGAGGTTTGTTTGGCACGTTTTGAAACAGAAGAACAAGCGCAGGCTTATTTGGAAGACATTGTAGCTAATTATTAATCTCTCACCCTCCTTTTTCGGGGAGACGGATTATTTGGGTAAACAACTTTGATGGTGGTTTACAAAAACAAGCGTAAAAAATTATACAGCATTTCAAACAACTTTCAGTGTGGTTAGGAGGGATTAAATTGATACCTTTACCGCAAAAAAAAATATCAAATAATTTATGCAGACCCACCTTGGGAATATAAACAAAGTGGGAGCAAAACAAATTCAAGAGGAATGGCTAAACAACATTATTCTACAATGCCAACAGAAGATATATGTAATTTGCCAGTAAGAGAAATTTGCACAGATGATGCTATATGTTTTATGTGGGCAACATTCCCGAATATAGGCGAGGCTTTAAGAGTTATGAAAGCATGGGGTTTTGAATATAAAACGGTAGCATTTGTATGGGTAAAAAAGAATAAAAAATCATGGACAAATTTTTGGGGTATGGGTGCATATACAAGAGCAAATGCGGAAGTTTGTTTGTTGGGCATAAGCAAAAAAACGAAAGCAAAACAAATGGTAAAAAGACATGACATACATCAAATAATTGAATCCCCTGTTGAGCATCATTCTAAAAAACCTGATATAGTGAGGGATAAAATTGTTCAATTACTCGGAGATTTACCACGAATTGAATTGTTTGCAAGACAACAAGTGCCAGGATGGGATTGCTGGGGTGATGAAATTCCAGAAATCAAGAAGTAAAAAGTAATATCATATGTCAATGCCTGAGAAAAGAAGGAGGACGAGTATGAAGAAGAAAAACACTAGGCCACAGGGGAAAGAGATCGAAATCGAGGAGGTAAGCTAAAATGACCCTCGAAGAAGTGAAAAACAGATGGTAAACAACTTTGATGGTGGTTTACAGAAAAAAGCATAAAAAATTATACAACATTTTAAACAACTTTCATGGTGGTTGTATCTATGAGAAAGGCAAAGGAGGTTAATGAGGAACAATGATTCCTAATCATATTTACCATATGGATTTTTTAAAAGGCGCTATTTTGTTTGATGATAACTCTGTGATAATAATTCACAGTGCAACAAAAATGAACGAGATTATAAAGCGTTATCCTCCTAAAAGAACAATGATTTGGGGGAAAGGGATAATTGCTTCTTCATGGAGATATAACCCAATATTTGTATACCAAAAGTCTGATGAGTACAAAGTCAATAAGTATATTTACAGTGATACATTTGGCATTTCTCCTATAAAGGGTGGAACCAGAGTTAAAAATGATGCAAAAATACACAAATATCAAGACCCTGTTGAACTTTACATAGCAATCCTTAAAATGTTCAAAGGTTGTACAAGTGTATTAGACCCATTTATAGGAAGTGGGACGACTGCTGTAGCAGCCAAAAGCCTAGGTTTAACTTATTACGGCTTTGAAATTGACACAGAAAATTGGAATGTTTGCGTTCAAAGATTAAAAGATATCTGTTAAACCTACAAAATCTTCCGTGGGAGAGCTCAAGGCTCTCCCACTCTTTTTGTCTATAAGTGAAACACCAGATAGTGTAGATTGCATTCTGTAGTATATTCACGATGAAATACTAACGCAGTACACCAAAACGCAAAATGGATAGGGATATTGTGTAAATTAAAAAAGGCAGGACGAGGGGGTGCCGTCCTGCCCTAAGGAAGGAGGAGAGAGTGTGGAGGTGGAAGCGGAGGTGACTCTATGCTTCTATATGGAAGGTGTTGCCCGCTTCACCAGTTTTATTCCGTTTGGTATTTCTATTATATCATATTCCGTGCCTTGAGCCAACTCTTTCATATGGTCAATGAAGGCTTCAGCTGTTGTCATTGTGTCATCGTAATACTCATCACCAGTGCCATATCTAAAAGTCCAGTAATCTATTAGTTGATTTTCCAAACACATCACGGCAGTT
>JAMNYG010000152.1 GCA_023622945.1 Bacillota bacterium
TAATGTTAATCACAAGAGACCCTCCTTGGTAAAAAGTTTTGTTTTGGCGACTTACATTTTACCAAAAAAGAGTGGTCTCTTGTTTATTTTATCCTATAACAATTTTACACCGAGGTTTGGGTTGGAAAAAATTTTCCGGGGACATTTCTTTTCAGGAAATGCCCCCGATAAAGTAAATCTGGGCATAGAAAAATATGTGAGGCGACTGTTATTCCGGCATATCATTTCCATGTATTCATTTTAAAATATGTTAAACCTTATCTGTAAAAATATGTTAAACCACACCCTGTGCATACATCGCCTGGGCTACCTTAAGGAAACCCGCTATATTGGCCCCTGCAACCAGATTGCCCGGATATCCGTATTCAGCAGCAACTTTACTTACATTTTTGTAAATGTTTTTCATTATCTCTCTCAGCTTGCAGTCAACCGTTTCAAAATCCCAGCAGCATCTTATGCTGTTCTGGCTCATTTCCAGGGCCGAAATTGCAACTCCTCCTGCATTTGCAGCCTTCGAAGGGGCAAACAATACTTTGTTATCAAGAAACACCTCTACTGCCTCAGGCGTACAGGGCATGTTGGCTCCTTCCGCCACAGCATAGCATCCATTGCTCACCAATTTCTCTGCAGCAGTCTTGTCAATTTCATTCTGAGTCGCACACGGCAGAGCGATATCGCACTTTATATTCCATATACCGCTGCAACCTTCATAATAATGGGCGTTGCTGCGGTAATTGACGTACTCCTTAATTCTCTTTCTCTCAACTTCCTTTATCCTTTTCACTACATCAAGGTCAATACCTTCAGGATCATAAACATATCCGTTTGAATCGCTTAAAGCCACCACTTTGGCACCCATTTGAATCGCCTTTTGCGCGGCATATATGGCTACATTTCCGGAGCCTGATATTACAACCGTTGCTCCCTCGAAAGACTTTCCGTTTGCCTTCAGCATTTCATCGGCAAAATAACACAGTCCGTAGCCTGTTGCTTCGGTCCTCACAAGGCTGCCGCCCCAGGTTAGACCCTTACCGGTTATAACTCCGTTGAACTGGTTGGTTATTCTCTTGTATTGGCCATACATATAGCCTATCTCACGCATTCCAACCCCGATATCCCCCGCAGGAACATCGATGTCAGGGCCGATATACTTGTAAAGCTCGGTCATAAAGCTCTGGCAGAAGCGCATTATTTCTCCTTCAGACTTACCCTTGGGATCAAAATCGCTTCCTCCCTTGCCTCCGCCTATGGGCAGCCCGGTCAGTGAGTTTTTGAATATCTGCTCAAATCCCAAAAACTTTATTATGCCGATGTTCACCGACGGGTGAAATCTCAGCCCGCCTTTATAGGGACCTATGGCGCTGTTAAACTGCACCCTGAACCCTCTGTTCACCTGAACACGACCGTTGTCATCCACCCAGGGAACTCTGAATATAATCTGCCTTTCAGGCTCTACAATTCTTTCAAAAATTCCTGTCTTCAAATACTCGGGATGTCTCTCGGCAACCGGTTCAAGACATTCCAAAACCTCTCTGACAGCCTGATGAAATTCAGGCTCATTTGGATTTCTTCTTATAACCTGTTCCATGACATTCTCTAGTATCCTCAAATGTATTCCTCCCGTATATCAACATAACTTGCTGGCATTATAAACTGAATTATACACAAATGTAGAAAGCTATGCAAGTAGCTTAATAAAAAAAATCATATTTTTTATTTCATCATTAAAGAAATTTCCTGCCATTTTCTTGGTAATGCTCTTTTTGCAATGCTTTATGGTTTTGCAGTTTTCAAGGGATATTCTTTCATTTGCAGGATTACATGCATTTATAATTCATTTTGAAAGTAAAAATTCATTTTTCGGAATAAAAATTCAGAAATAGAATTCATAAACCCCATTCATTAAAGCTGTTTCGGTCTCACAAAAAAAGCAAGGAGAAAATTCCCCTTGCTGTCAGGCACCTTTATCCTGCCTTATTCTATTTTTATCCTGCCTGCTTTATATTATTTTTATTCTGCAGCCTTTATCTTATTTGGCTTTGCCTTTAAATAATTGTCTATTGCCACCGCTGCTTTCTTTCCGGCTCCCATGGCCAGGATAACGGTAGCGGCTCCGGTTACGGCATCTCCGCCTGCGAACACGCCTTCCTTGCTGGTTGCACAGGTATTTTCGTCAATTACAATGCATCCCCACTTGTTGGTCTTAAGGTCCGGAGTGGTTGAAGAAATCAGAGGATTTGGGCTTTGCCCGATAGCTATAATAACCGTTTCTACATCTATTACGTGCTCAGTTCCTGCTTTCGGAACAGGTCTTCTTCTTCCCGAACTGTCAGGCTCACCAAGCTCCATTTCAATGCATTCTATCCCTTTTACCCATCCGTCGTCGGTTCCGATAATCCTTACAGGATTGCTCAGAAGCTTAAAAATTATTCCCTCTTCTTTGGCATGATGCACTTCTTCAAGCCTTGCCGGCATTTCAGCCTCGGAACGCCTGTAAATTATATATACATTCTCCGCTCCAAGCCTTTTTGCACACCTTGCCGCGTCCATTGCAACATTTCCCCCACCGACAACTGCAACATTTCTGCCCACTTTAACCGGCGTGTCGGTTTCAGGGAATTTATATGCCTTCATCAGGTTTACCCTGGTGAGGAACTCGTTTGCGGAATATACTCCGTTGAGGTTTTCACCGGGTATACCCATGAAGTTGGGAAGCCCGGCACCGGTACCTATAAATATGGCCTCGTACCCTTCGTTCATCAAATCATTCAGGGATAAAACCTTTCCTATAACCATATTGGTCTTAATTTCTACCCCAAGCTGTTTGAGGTAATCTATTTCCTTTTGTACAAGGGCCTTGGGCAGCCTGAATTCGGGTATTCCGTACATCAGAACACCGCCGGGTGTATGGAAGGCTTCAAATATGGTAACCTCATATCCCATTTTGGCCAGATCGCCGGCGCAAGTCAATCCTGCAGGTCCCGAACCTACAACAGCCACTTTCCGGCCGTTTCTGGCGATACTTCCCTTTTTTTGTTCCCTGTTGGACATGTACCAGTCGGCAACAAATCTTTCCAATCTTCCTATTCCAACCGATTCGCCCTTTATTCCCCTGACGCAGAATTTCTCGCACTGAGTCTCCTGGGGACATACCCTTCCGCAAATGGCCGGCAGACTGTTTGTATTCTTAATAATATGATAAGCCTTTTCAAAATCCCCTGCAGCCACCGCTTCAATAAACCCCGGGATATTAACGTTAACCGGACATCCCTGCATACACGGTTTATGCTTGCAGTTTAAACATCTCTGAGCTTCTTCCTTTGCCATTTCCCCGGTGTAGCCAAGGGCTACCTCAAGAAAATTCCGCGTCCTTGCTTCAGGATTCTGTTCAGGCATCGGCACTTTCTTCAAAGACATATTAGGCATATTTTTCCCCCCTTAACCTGCATTCGTGCTCCTCGAGGGATATTTTTTCCTCGTTCCTGTACATCAACTGCCTTCTCATTGCTTCATCAAAATCCACCTGATGGCCGTCAAAATCCGGCCCGTCCACGCAGGCAAACTTAACATTGCCTCCTACCGTAACCCTGCATCCGCCGCACATGCCGGTACCGTCTATCATTACCGGATTCATGCTGACTATGGTCTTGATTCCATATTCTCTGGTAAGGTTGCTGACGGCCTTCATCATAACGAGGGGACCTATTGCTATTACAACATCATATCTGTTTCCCTCTTCCAGGAGTCTCTTCAGAATATCGGTCACAAAACCTTTTGTCCCGTTTGATCCGTCATCGGTAGTTACGAACAGCCTGTTGCTCACTTTGGACATTTCCTCTTCAAGAATAATTAAATCCTTGTTGCGAAAACCTATGACCGAATCCACCCTTGCCCCAAGGCTATGAAGTTTCTTGGCCTGGGGATAAGCAATGGCTGTCCCCAAACCTCCGCCTATTACTGCAGCACTTTTTACGCCATCAAGGTGAGACGGCTTCCCAAGGGGACCTACAAAATCGAGGATGCTTTCACCCTCATTTAAACTCCCCAGTAATTTGGTAGTTTTACCCACTTCCTGAAAGATTATTGTAACTGTTCCTTTATCTCTATCGAAATCTGCAATGGTTAAAGGAATTCTCTCTCCGTCTTCATCTACCCTTAATATGATAAACTGGCCAGGTTCCGCTTTTCTGGCAACATACGGAGCTTCTATTTCCATCAGCTTAATGGAAGGATTGAGAATCTCTTTTCTCACAATTTGAAACATCGTACAGCTCCCTCCGTCATTTTAAGCATTTGTTTAATTGTATAATTTTTTGTCAAAGCTAGTCAACAAAATCTTAATACAAAAAAAGAGGTATAAAAACCTCTTTCCTCTGAAAACATAACCCAATTTTTCAAATTTGGGGAACTAACTTTCTTTTTTCAGGTTTATAAGGGTATCGAAACTTGCATCTGCCCCATACTGCATCAATCCGTCAATAACCTGCTGCTCCGTGAAGACGGCCAGCAGCTCCATATTTTCATTTAAAACATGTATAAAATGAAATCTGTCGAAATCCATGCTCTTTATCACTTCTCCAAGCTTTACCGACGGAAGCACTGCAAGATCCCTGACAGGATAAATACCTTTCTTCAGGAATCTGGACCGCCTGTATATAACATCCTTTACTGTCATAAAAGCAGCCTCCTCCGTTATATCAGTCTTGAGCAGAAAAAAAAGATAAAACCCTGCCATAAGCAGGCTGAAATTATATATGTTTTTATAGGTCTGGTAAGCTCCAAGCACAATCAAAACTAAAGATATGCTGTACGATATTCTCCTGGCGTTCTGATAACCCCTGAAAACTCCAAGTTTACCTGCCAGCAGGTACCTTAAAATCCTTCCACCGTCAAGAGGATATATGGGCAAAAGGTTAAAAATTGCCAGACAGGCATTGGATATGATAAAAAAACGAATGTCTCCGGATCCTGGCATACAGTAATAATAGACCAGCAGCCCTGCGCCGGAAAAGACAGTATTAACCATAGGGCCGCACAGCAGCACCGGTATCCGGCATTGATTTCTGCCGGAACCGTCGTCCATGGATGCACAGAGGCCGACAACCAGCACCCTGACCTTATAAACCCTGCTTCCCGTCATGATTCCACATACTATATGTCCCAACTCATGGGCAACCATGGAAGTACAGACGATAAAATATTTGGTGAGATATCCTGTCAAAAACATTACGGGCAATATTATGATAAACAGAATATCAACCTCAACACCCAAAGGGCTTATGCTGATAAATCTTTTATTAACTTCACGCACCTCCGAAGATAAGGTTATTTCAGCGGAACATTCAGAAAATCAAGGGGATTTATGGGTTTTCCTTTATAAATTATTTCAAAATGCAAGTGAGCACCGGTAGATACTCCCGTATCACCCACCCTGGCAATGGTATCTCCCTGTCTGACCTTCTGTCCTTTTTTGGCTATGAGCTGAGAACAGTGAGCATATAAGGTTTCAAGTCCGTCTCCGTGGTTGATCTTTATATAGTTTCCGTATGCCCGTGCTGTTCCTGATTCAATAACTACACCGTCAAGTGAGGCTTTTACTTCAGCACCTTTTTTGGCAGCAATATCAATACCTGTATGAAGTCTGTCCACAGGTCCCGTCATATATCCGAAAGCTGAACTGAGATATCCCTCAACGGGAAGAATCAACGTATGTTTATCCCTGATGGCCTTAACCAGGTTCTTGTCGGTTTCAACGCTTATATCATAGTCAATTACCCCTAAGCTGTTTATAGGTTCCTTTGCTTCATCCACTCCCTGCGCATCTGTATCCTCCTGATCAACTGTTCCGATGTCATCATGGTTCAAACCATTGCCTGTCTTATCTTCAGCATTTGAATCCTTTCCTTTTGTCAGCCTTGCAGCAATGTTATCAATTTTCTCATACACGGTGCTTAGCTCAATGTTATGAGAAATTCCCGTTCTTATCTTTTCATACATAAGATTTGTCAAAGGCGTATCAATGCTTTTTATAATTGAAATCAATGCGAGTATTGCAATACATATGATGGTCTGAAGCGTGATTTTCCCGGCCAGCGTGTATGATTCCCGTGATGTGCGTTTCCTTCTCCTGCCGGGAAAACTGTGCCCATATCTTGAATACCTCGACCTTACGATTACATCTTTCATACAATCACTTCCTCGATTAGTTTTTTATTGGTGCTTATATCATCCGGTAAATCAGAAAAACCAACAGTCTACTATAGCTGATGGGTTACTAAATTATATTTTTCAATTATAAAAATTATTACCTAAAACACAAACGGACCAGGTTTCCTGAGACAAAGGTAACCTAGTCCGGTGAATATTCAACACAGTACTAAAAAACACTATATTTCAAATGTCGATCTAAAAACACTGTATTTAAATTTTAACTTATCTCCCGCTGTTCTTTACGTTCTTAATAGGAATGTTTGCGACCAAGGCAGGTACTACTCTGTCCCCTTCCTCGCTTTTTGTACGGGTAAGCCTTATGTCAAGCTCGCCTTCATCAATTTCCATGTAATGGGAAATAACTTTTATGATTTCGCCTTTTACCATTTCAAGAAACTGAGGCGACACGTTAGCCCTGTCATGGATCAGGACGAGTTTCAGCCTTTCTTTCGCAACATCTTTTGAGGATTTCGGCTTCCCGAAAAGCCGTGACAAGTCTAATAACATAGGTTTCCTCCTATCAAGTAGTTTTCATTCCAAATATTTTCTTCAGCCTGCCAAAAAAGCCCTCGTCCACCTTCTGGTAATGTTTCTGTAGGCTTGTCCAGCCAGCGATTTGCTGTCTGTTATGGCGGGCTCACCTCTGTTGGTAGATACAACTATTCTTTCATCATCAGGAACTACGCCCAGGAGATCTATTGCAAGAATATCAATGATGTCATCTATGGTCATCATATCCCCGCGTTTTACCATATCCAT
>JAMNYG010000047.1 GCA_023622945.1 Bacillota bacterium
CATATTATTTCTGATCATCATCAACCACCTTATAGTCGGCATCATAAACATTGCCGTTATTCCCTGAGCCGGGACCTGCGCCTGTTCCGGGCCCGGGATTAAATCCCGATGCATCCTGAGCACCCGGGTTTTGCTGATATATCTTCGCGGAGAGTTCATAAAATACCTGTGTCAAGGATTCAGTTGCCTTCTTTATCTTATCGGTATCATTTCCTTTTAAAGCTTCCTTAACTTTTTCAATTTCGCCTTCTATTCTGGACTTATCCTGCGGGTTCAGCTTGTCACCCAGGTCCTTCAAAGTCTTTTCGGACTGGTATACCATGGAGTCAGCGTTATTTCTGATCTCCACAGCCTCTTTCCTTTTCTTGTCCTCAGCCGCATATTTCTCGGCATCTTTGATGGCTCTCTGGATTTCCTCTTCAGACAGATTGGTGGAAGCGGTTATGGTGATCTTTTGCTCCTTACCGGTGCCAAGGTCCTTTGCCGACACGTTGACAATACCGTTGGCGTCAATATCGAAGGTTACTTCTATCTGGGGCACTCCCCTGGGCGCAGGCGGAATACCCGTAAGGGTGAACCTTCCCAGAGTCTTGTTGTCGGCAGCCATTTCCCTTTCTCCCTGAAGCACGTGGATCTCAACGCTGGTCTGCCCGTCTGCTGCAGTAGTAAATATCTGACTCTTCTTTGTGGGAATGGTGGTGTTTCTCTCAATGAGTTTTGTAAACACTCCTCCTAAAGTTTCAATTCCAAGGGACAGAGGAGTAACATCCAGCAAAAGAAGATCCTTGACTTCACCGGCAAGCACGCCTGCCTGAATGGCCGCACCTATGGCAACGCACTCGTCAGGGTTGATGCCCTTGAAAGGTTCTTTTCCGATATACCTTCTTACAGCCTCCTGAACTGCAGGAATTCTGGTAGATCCTCCAACCAGCAGAACTTTGTCTATCTTGTCAGGGGTAAGGCCCGCATCGCTTAAAGCCTGCCTGGTGGGCCCCATAGTAGCCTCAACCAGATCTGCCGTAAGCTCTTCAAACTTTGCTCTTGTAAGAGTCATGTCCAGATGCTTGGGCCCTGACGCATCGGCAGTGATGAACGGAAGATTTATATTGGTGGTTGTAACCGTCGAAAGCTCAATCTTGGCCTTTTCAGCTGCCTCTTTTAGCCTTTGGAGGGCCATCTTGTCGTCTCTCAGATCTATGCCGTGTTCCCTCTTGAAGTTTTCGGCAATATAATCAATTATCCTCTGATCGAAGTCATCTCCACCCAGCCTGTTATTACCACTGGTTGCGAGAACTTCGAATACTCCGTCTCCTATTTCGAGAATGGATACATCGAAGGTACCTCCACCCAGGTCAAACACCATTATCTTCTGGTCGGTTTCCTTATCAAGACCATATGCCAAAGCAGCGGCAGTAGGCTCGTTTATTATCCTTAGAACCTCCAGCCCTGCGATCCTTCCTGCATCTTTTGTCGCCTGCCTCTGAGAGTCGCTGAAGTATGCAGGGACCGTAATTACCGCCTGGGTGACTTTTTCGCCAAGATAAGCCTCGGCATCTGCCTTAAGCTTTTGAAGTATCATTGCTGAGATTTCCTGGGGAGTAAACTGTTTTCCGTCTATATTTACCCTTCTGTCAGTCCCCATATCTCTTTTTATTGAAATAATGGTTCTTTCAGGATTTGTGATTGCCTGTCTTTTTGCTACCTGACCAACAAGCCTTTCTCCGGTCCTTGAAAACGCAACTACCGAGGGAGTGGTCCTGCTTCCTTCGGCATTTGGAATAACAACAGGCTCACCGCCTTCCATGACGGCTACACACGAGTTGGTTGTACCCAGATCTATACCTATTACTTTTGCCATATATCTTCCTCCTGTGCTCATCAAGATTTATATTGTTAATGCAGCCGTACCTGAATTTTGCTGTGCTTGCTAATGATGTCAGAAACACAAATCAGTTGGCTACCTTTACCATGCTATGTCTTATAACTCTGTCCTTGAATTTATAACCCTTCTGAAATTCTTCCACAATAACGTTTGCCTCGTACTTTTCATCTTGCACATGCATTATGGCATTGTGAAGCTGAGGGTCAAACTGCGTACCCACGCTCTCAATTTCTTCCACTTCAAGTTTTTTCATTACATCATTTACCTGTTTATGTATAAGCTCAATACCTTCTTTCAAAGATTCCTTGTTGCATTCGCCGCTTAAAGCAACCATGGCATTCCCAATGCTGTCAATCACAGGAAGAAAGGCTGTAACCACGTCGCTTACAGCGTCTGTATACAATGCTTCCTTTTCTTTTGCGGTTCTTTTCCTGTAATTATCGAATTCTGCCATTGCTCTTTGCAGCTGTCTGAAATACTCTTCGCACAGATGAGTTTTTTCCTCAAGCTCTTTTTTCAGCCGGGCCAGTTCATTTTCCAACGCGGCTATGCAGTCCGATTTCCGGTTTTCACCTGAGGATTCACCATCTCCGTTGCCACATATGGTTCGGTTATCCTTCTTGTCATCCAGGGATTCATTGCCCTTGTCATTATCCGTCCTGACCTTATCCGTGTTATCCCTGTTCTCACCCATGAATTCACATTCCTGACCTTCACAGCAACCTTCCGCGGTTGCTTCTTTTTCATTCTCCTTATTCGTGTTTTCCACATCCCGGTTCCTGTTTACAGTTTCTTCATTTTCATTGTTGTTATTGCAATTATTGCAACAACACTGTTCCTTTTCAAAGTTTTTTTCTTTATCCATTTCGCTAAGCCTTATACCTCCGTTTTTTATATTTTAAACAAAACCTGCTACTGGACATGAATAATCATAAGCCATGCATAATCACAAGCCCAGGAATAAGCATAAGCATAAGCACAAGTACGGGCACAGGCATAAGCATGGCATAGGCATAAGTGCCACGGCTTATGCCTATGCTTATTTTCTTGTTTCGCCTTCAAGCAATTTGCGGATCTCCTTGCTTATCTGCTTTCTGATAAAATCAAGTGAAGAAACAACTTTCGAGTATTCCATCCTGGTAGGACCAATCACCCCAAGGGAACCCACAAGGGAATCACCTATTTTGTAAGTAGCCGTAACCAGGCTGCATTCCTTGATTTCCTCAAATTCGTTTTCCTCTCCTATTTTAATGTCGATCTCCTTTGTAATTTTTCGGGTGTCAAGCAACTTGTGCATGATATATTTTTCATCAAGTATGTTCAGAAAGTCCCTGGCCCTCCTGATGTCGCGACGGAACTCAGGAAAGTTAAATATGTTGGTCATACCGTCCAAATATACCTCGGGACTGTCCACTTGTTTTATGCAGTCAGAGACTCCTTCCAGAATCGGCATGAGTACATCATTTTCAACACCTATTTCATCCTCTATCTCATTGATGAGATTGGCAGTGACCTGCTCTATTGTAAGGCCATTTAACTTTTCGTTAAGTATATTGGAAATCCTTACCGTGTAATCAGGAACGACAGAAACCGGAGTCCTTACAAGACAATTGCGTACAACATTATTGTTTGTAACTACAATCACCAGCTGTTTGCCCGGTTCTATAGGTATTACCTGTATGGTCTTCAGCGTACTCTTCTTCAAATTGGGAGTTATCGCCATAGATGTATACTTTGTCACCCTGGATATAATGGAAGAAGCCTGTCGTATAAGTTGTCCTATCTCGCTTATTTTGATCTCCAGTGCGCTTTTTATGCTTTCAGTTTCCTCAGGAGTCAACTGATGCACCTTCATCAACTGGTCCACATACAGCCTGTACCCCTTGTCAGATGGAATCCTGCCGGCGGAAGTATGAGGCTGAGCCAGATAACCCATTTCCTCCAGATCTGCCATTTCGTTCCTGATGGTTGCAGAACTCAAGCCGAGCTCATGCTTCCTTGCAATAGTTCTTGATCCTACAGGCTCAGCAGTATCAATATAATCATCGATGATGGCTTGGAGAATCCTTTTCTTTCTATCATCCAGCAGCACCATTTACACTCCCTTTGTTAGCACTCTGCTTTATCGAGTGCTAATACTATAAACTAAAAATACCACCTGGATATTCATTTGTCAAGAGGCAACACGGATATTATTTGTGCATAAAATCCTTGCTACTTCTGAAAAGTTCCTGTTCAAACAAATTCTATGAAAACCTGGTTTGCCAGATCCAGTCCCGTTTGTGTAAGTTTTATCCTGTCGTCTTTAATATCTAGAAGCTGCCTTTTTGCAAGCCTTTCAAGCTTTCGCCCAAACAGTTCATACACATCCTGACCAAACCTTTCCCTGAACCGGGAAACTGATATTCCTTCGGTCAGTCTCAGTCCCAGAATCATGAACTCGGATATTTCCCCGTCCCTGCTGATTTTTTCAACATTTTCAACGGGTATGATTCCCTTTTCAACAGAGGATATATAATCTTTTACACCGTAAACCCTGTTAAACCTTTTTCCTTTCAGATAAGAATGGGAACCCGCGCCGATTCCAAGGTACTGTTCCGCTTTCCAGTAAATCATGTTGTGGACGCATTCCATGCCAGGCTTTGCAAAATTTGAAATCTCATAATGCTTATAGCCATGATTCGTTAAAGTTTCAATGGCATACCTGTACATTTTTCTGTCCAGTTCATCTTCTGCCGGAATAAGCTCGCCGGATTCATAAAGCCTTCCGAATACGGTGCCTTCTTCGATTTTAAGGCTGTAACATGACAGATGCTCGGGCTCAAGCTCAATTACTTTTGAAAGGGTTTGGGCCCAATCATCAAAGGTTTGGTCCGGAATGCCGAATATCAGATCAACGTTTATATTGCTAAATCCTGCTCTTCGCGCCTGGTTAAAATTTTCACTGAATTCCTCCGCGCCGTGTATACGGCCCAGTTTTTTCAACAGGTGATCCTGATATGCCTGCAGCCCTATGCTAAGCCTGTTGACACCTGATGCTTTGTATGCTGACAGCTTTTCGTATGAAAGGGTCCCGGGATTTGCTTCGATGCTGATTTCGGCATTTTTCTCAATGCTGAAGGTCTTGGCACATGCATCCAGAATGTCACACACATAATGTGCGTCCGGAAAAGTCGGAGTGCCTCCTCCAATAAACACAGATTTTACTGAACATGATCCAAGCTGCTCCGAACAAAGTTCCATGTCCCTTTTAAGGGCTTTAAAGTAAGGCGGAATAAGGTCCTCCATGCCTGAAAACGAGTTAAAATCGCAATAATTGCACTTTGCCTTGCAAAAAGGTATATGTATGTAAAGTCCTATTCTATGATCTTCAGATTTTATCATCCAGGTCTCACCTTTCTGTGACAGAACCACCGTGTGACAAAACCCCCGTCCCCTTGTCACTTTGTCACTGAAAAAAGGGGACAGAACCCCCGTCCCCTTGTCACGTGTCCAGCTTAAGAACGCTCATGAAGGCTTCCTGCGGAACCTCTACAGTTCCGATCTGGCGCATCCGCTTTTTACCTTCCTTCTGCTTTTCAAGAAGCTTTTTCTTTCTTGTAATGTCCCCTCCGTAACATTTGGCCAGGACATCTTTTCTGTATGCTTTAACAGTTTCCCTTGCAATAATCTTTCCGCCTATGCTGGCCTGGATAGGGATCTCAAACTGGTGCCTTGGAATTGCTTCCTTAAGTTTCTCTGCAATCCGCCTGGCTCTTGGATAAGCTTTATCCCTGTGAACTATAAAGGAAAGGGCATCCACAATTTCACCGTTAATAAGTACATCCAGCTTCACCAGATCTGATTCCTTATATCCTATCATCTCATAGTCAAGGGAAGCATATCCTTTTGTCCTTGACTTAAGGGCATCAAAGAAATCATAAATTATTTCGTTAAGAGGTATCTCATATGTGAGCATGACTCTTCCTTCATCAATATATGTCATATCCTTGAATATCCCTCTTCTTTCCTGAGAGAGCTCCATAATATTGCCTACAAATTCCGAAGGGGTCATTATGGTGGCTTTGACTACCGGCTCTTCCATTTTTTCAATTTCGGTTGCAGGCGGCATATTGGTAGGATTGTCAATAAGAAGTACTTCCCCTGAAGTTTTTGTTATCTTATATATAACGCTGGGAGCCGTGGTCACAAGGTCAAGATCATATTCCCTTTCCAGCCTTTCCTGTATTATTTCCATATGGAGCAATCCCAGAAAACCGCATCTGAATCCAAACCCGAGGGCAGCAGAGGTTTCCGGCTCGAAAGTCAGTGAAGCATCGTTCAGCTGGAGCTTATAAAGGGCATCCCTCAAATCTTCGTATTTGGAGCCGTCTGCAGGATAAATCCCGCAGAAAACCATGGGGACAACCTTCTTATATCCGGGAAGAGGTTCATCGGCCGGATTGTCTGATAATGTTATGGTATCCCCTACCCTTGTATCCCTCACATTCTTGATGCTTGCGGTAATATAACCCACATCACCGGCAGCAAGTTCTGAACATGGTGCCAACGATCCCGGTCTGAAATACCCAACCTCGGTAACCTGAAATTCCTTTCCGGAAGACATCATTTTTATGTTGTCACCGGGTTTTACCTTACCGTCCATAATCCTTACATAAGCTATGACGCCCTTGTAACTGTCATAGTACGAATCAAATATAAGGGCTCTAAGGGGTGCATCCTCGTCACCTTCCGGGCAAGGTAAATCGGTTATTATTCTCTCCAGCACTTCTTCAACGTTTTGCCCGAATTTTGCAGAAATTAAAGGCGCATTTTCAGCATCAAGACCTATGACATCTTCTATTTCCTTCTTAACAACATCAGGCTGAGCATTAGGCAAGTCTATCTTGTTTATTACAGGCA